>CAIWVT010000344.1 GCA_903916135.1 uncultured bacterium | reverse complement strand
TTCAATCTCCACACTTCGTGTGCTGGATAGGTATGTGTATGTGATAGGAAAATTGAACTATAACAGCTACTCTATCGGCATTATACCAAATTGATTTTGGACTAAAATATAGTATGTAATGGTATTATTTGATAAAAAAAAAGCTCTATATTTGTTTATCGAGCTTTTTTTTGTTTACTTTTGATGAATTAATTAATATCAATAAAAATGAAAATTACATTTTATGGTGCTGCTAAAGAAGTTACTGGTAGCAAGCATCTTCTGACAACGGACGATGGCAAAAAAATACTGTTGGATTGTGGCATGTTTCAAGGCAAAGGCGAAGAAACTGATGGCATGAACCGTAATCTGGGTTTTAATCCAAGAGATATTGATTACTTAATTTTATCTCATGCACACATTGATCATTCCGGTTTGATACCCTATATAGTAAAAATGGGTTTCGAAGGGATGATTATTTGTACACATGCCACGCGCGACCTGTGTTCTATCATGCTTTTAGATTCGGGAAGAATTCAGGAACATGATACAAAAACACATAACAAAAAACGTCAAGCGCAAGGTTTGCCACCTGTAGATCCCATTTATTTGGCAGAAGATGCTGTGAAAAGTATGCAACAGTTTGTCAGTATAGGTTATAATCAAAAATTTAGAGTGACGGATGAAGTGACGTTGATGTTTACAGATTCCGGTCATATCTTGGGCAGCGCCGCAGTGAATCTCACCATAAAAGAAAATGGTAAGGTTCTGAATTTTTGCTTTACGGGTGACATCGGCAGACAAACCAATAGCATATTGCGCAATCCGCAAGCTTTTCCGCAAGCAGATGTTATTGTTGCAGAATCCACTTATGGAAATCGCTTGCATGATATTCGCCGCGAGGCACAAGACAAACTCTTGAAGGTGGTGGTGAACACCTGTGTACAGAAAAAAGGCAAGCTGATTATTCCTTCCTTTAGCGTTGGACGTACGCAAGAAATCGTTTATGCTTTGAATCAATTGGTGATGGCTGGCAGAATGCCTAAGGTGAAGACGTATGTTGACAGTCCGCTATCGGTCAATGCTACCAACATTTATCGCATGCATCCCGAATGTTTCAACAAAGAAATCCTGCATGTGATGGAAAAAGACCCTGATCCTTTCGGATTCAACAATTTGTTTTACATACAAAGTATTGAAGATTCGAAACGTTTAAACGAATCGCATGAGCCTTGTATCGTCATTTCTTCTTCGGGTATGATGGAAGCCGGACGCGTGAAACATCATCTGGCAAACAATATTTCGAATCCGAAAAACACGATCTTGATTGTGGGTTATTGCGAACCTTCTACCTTGGGAGCCAAAATAAAACGCGGCGATACGCATGTGTCTATATTTGGCAATTCGTATGAGGTTAGAGCGGATGTGGAAGCCTTAGAATCATTCAGTGCACATGGCGATTATAGCGAAATGATAGTCTATATGAGCTGTCAGGATAAGAAGCAAATCAAAAAAATGTTTCTGGTGCATGGGGAGGAACATGTGATGGAGGATTATAAACAGATATTGGAAGAAAATCGTTTCTCAAATATACAAATTGGAGAAAAGGGTGTGGAGTATGAGTTGTTGTAGGGATTAAGATTTTTTCTGCAACGATTCGGCACTTGTTATACGTTCGTTGTTTATTCTTTTCTTTATCTTAATAGAGTCACATTTCCGTATTTAATATGAAACTCCGTTTTGTCATCTTTTATCTGAAGTTGTCAAGATATGTTTTAAGTTGTCAAGATATGTTTTAAGTTGTCAAGATATATTTTAAGTTGTCAAGATATTCTTTAAGTTGTCAAGTTATATTTTAAGTTGTCAAGTTATTATTTAAGTTGTCAAGTTATTCTTTAAGTTGTCAAGTTATTCTTTAAGTTGTC
>CAIWVT010000343.1 GCA_903916135.1 uncultured bacterium | reverse complement strand
GCCTTCGTGCCTTCGTGCCTTCGTGCCTTCGTGCCTTCGTGCCTTCGTGCCTTCGTGCCTTCGTGCCTTCGTGCCTTCGTGCCTTCGTGTTATTTTTTACTTTGTGTTCTTCGAAGTAGGCTTATGCTTAGAATTTAAAACTTATCCCTAAGCTCGGCATAATCGGTAATTGGTCAATCCGTTTGTAGGTTATACGGTCGAAGTAGAAAATATTCTTACGGTCATACACATTGGTCAAACTGAGGTTGATGTCCAAAGAAGAGCGTTCGCTGAATAAGAAGGTCTTGTTCATCGAGATATCCAAGCGATGATAATAGGGCAAGCGTCCGCTGTCGTTGCTGGCATAAATAATACCCATATTTCCGTTGGTGGTGGTATAGTTTGAGTTGATACCACCCGAGTAGTTCAACAACTCATAGAATCCCTGAGTTTGCGAGAAAGGAAATCCCGAACCTAAATTCCAACGCACATTCACACCCCAACCTAAAGCTTTTCCAAATTTATAAGAGCCAACCAAATTTATATTATGACGACGATCGTAGTGAGGATAATAGGTGTCAATGCCATCATAGCGATGAATGAAACCATAGGAATAAACTGCCCACAAATAAAGTTGGCGATATTCGTATTTAAGCGTGAAATCTATGCCTTCTGCATTGCCGGTTTCGATAATAAAATCCTTTTTCAAATAATCAGGTTTGCTGCCATATTCGGGGGTGTCGTTATAGACTTTGTTGCGATTGATATTGGTGAGCTGTGTGAACCATTTCCAATAACCTTCAACATTCAACACCAAGTTCTTTGCCAAATCCACTTCAACACCAAAAATCACGTGGTCGGCTTTTTGCAAAGCATGAGTAACGGCTTTCCCGTCAAACTCGTCTTGCAGATTGTCGGGTCCTGAAAGAAAACCATAGAACAAATTCACCACATCGCGGTCTGAACTGGCAGAAATAAGATTTTGAGAATACATACCTGCGGCAAGTTTGAATCGTAAATATTTGGTAGCATTAAATTTTACAGCCAAACGTGGCTCAGGCGAGAACTTGGATAAGGAAGCATATTCTTGTCCTCTGAAACTTGGTTCAATCAAAAACTTCCCTATAACCCATTTATATTTCAAAAATACAGCAAACTCTGTGGTAGATTCGTTCTGTTTGATTTGCCTATTAGCCGAATTGTAAAAATCAAAATTAGTACCGAAGCCCAGCACTTCTAAACCATAGCGCAATTCATTTTTCCCCATGAAAGACGTAAAATTCAATCCGAAATTAAACCCGTTGATGGTACTTGTCTTAGGTTTATCTGTTTGATCTGTCAACGAAATATTATAGGATGAATACGCCAAAATTCCATCAATCAACATAGATGCTTTGGCAGGAATCACAACAAAATTCAGTCCGGCACCATAAGAACCCCATTTGAACTTGGCTATTTGACGATAATCAGCATTATCTGTGAAACGAAAACCGTATAAGTTCACCTTGCTGCCATTGCCTGCGTTGATAGCTATTTTGCCATATAAATCTAAATAATTAAAAGGCAAACCATCTTTATTTATGTAGTTGTAAAGAGTTTTTGATGTTTCTTTCAGATAAGAATTCTTAGCAGAAAATATAAAGGAAGCATTTGATTTGTCGTTTTCTTTTTGTTTCACGATGGGTCCTTCCAAAAGAAGTTTCGCGCCGAAAGTACTTGCATCTATCTTCCCTGCAAAACGTTTTTTGTTACCGTCACGTGTAGTGATGTCCATTACGGAGGAGATTCTGTCGCCAAATTCAGCACCAAAACCACCCGTATAAATGTCGGCATTCTTCAATATATCGGTATCGAAAACCGAAAACAAACCAATTGAATGGAAAGGATTATAGACAATCATCCCATCAAGCAACACCTTGTTTTGAACCGGCGAACCTCCGCGAATATAAAGCTGACCGCCTTGGTCGCCTGTGAAAATAACCCCGGGCATCACCTGCAGATATTGCGCCAAATCGGGCGTGCCGCCTATGGAAGGAATCTGTTCAATTTTCTTTGGAGTAATAGTGAATTCTGATATTTTAGTTTCGGTTTTGCTGTCTTGTGCATCAGCCGAAATATTAATCCCTTTGATGTCGTAAGCTGCTTTTTGCAAATAAAGTTTTTTATTGATATTGTCCCCTTTAGCAACAGTGATAGGCATTTTTATGGTATCGAATCCTAAAAATGTAGTCATTAAAATATAATCTCCGGGAGGGATTTGCGTTATAGCAAAGAAGCCATTCACATCGGTGGTGGCACCTATAGAGGTTTTATAAAGATACACATTGGTGTAAATGGAGGGTTCACCTGTGGTTTTATCGTACACAAACCCTTTGATAGAGCCTTTCAGCGCTTGTTGCGCTTGAAGCTGATTAGCAGTAAAGAACAATACTGCAACAAAACAAAAAAACGAAATTCTTTTAAATAACATATCGTGTGAATCAAAAAACTTATAAATTTGCCAAAATTAAAGATATTATTTGAATTAGGAATCAATGAGTTGTTAAATAAACAAAACCACCTCATTAATAGTAAAAAAAGGTAACATGAAAAAACTCGTTTTATTGTCTATGCTGCTGATTATTTCCGTAGCAATTTCGGCACAATCCACGTCCTACAGAGCAGGCAAATGCACCACTAAGAGCGATTATTGTCCCAAACTTGCTTTGTTCCACGAAACCATTTATAACTTCGGCGGCTTGGGCGTGAATTCGGTGAATGCAGATATCATAGTTTTTTGCAATCTTTGGTATATGGCAAGTGTTCGCGTGGGCATCAATTATTATTCGTTTCCGAAGATTGCTTCTGCGGGCGTTCCTGTGGAATTTAATTTTATGATGGGTCGAGGAGCATGGATGTTTGAAACGGGCTTGGGCTTGAACTATCTATATGTCTATAAAAACTACAGCAAAGATTTAGGTCATTTCAAAGATAATTTATCCTACACAGCTCTCACTGCTCGTGTAGGGGTTCGCTACGAACGTGTCAATGGTTTATTTTTTCGCGCAGGATATAATCCCCATATTTCTTTGACTAACATAAATAAAATAGAGCCTATTAGCGGCAGTCGTTGGCTACACATGTTGAGCGTGGGGATAGGTTATACGTTTAATAATTAGTAAGTGCGTATAAACCAAGTTTTGCAAACAATAGCCACTATTTTGAATTAAAACATAATTACCCATTTGCATTGGATTAATGCTTCAACATATTCTATTGATTGAGTCATTCAATTAATTTTCGTTTGCCGTTAAACAAACTATTGCTGCCATCATTCTGTAAATTTATAATGACTTGCAATATTATTTCATATATCTGATCAGTATTTTTCGCAACTATGCAATTAATTAGTATCTTCTACTAAATGTTTCGTGTACTATCTATTCCAAGATATTGAATCTCTGCAAAATAATTAACCACAGATGTCATCTTTTTTGGTGCTAAATAAATATTTACAGTGCCATGTTTGCTTGGCTAATCATAATTTTTAAGCACATGGATTGTAAATTTTGATGCGTTTGTTTTGTATCTGTATGCGTAAAATTAGTGTAGTATTGTCAAATTTTGTAGTTTTGCAAAAATTGAACTACTTTCATGAAAATTTCCGCATCCATATATTCAAGCAAAGACAAAGAATTACCCGCTCTTATTGAGGAATTGGATGCGTATAAGGTGAACTTTTTCCATATTGATAGTATTGATAATGTGGAGGTTTTTGATGATATTGAACAAATCCGAAGTTTAAGCCCTACGCCTATAGATTTGCATTTGATTACGTCAAGCCCCGAAACGTATTTTGATTTGATAGAAAAACATCACATTGAAAATGTCACTTTTCAATATGAGTCGCTCCAATCGAAACTTGAGATTCCAAAAACGCTTGCTCCGAACATTGGATTGGCGATAACCTCGGACACCAATATTGATGTTTTTGAGCCTTATGCTGACAGTTGTTCTTTTATTCTTTTTATGACGACAACGCCGGGAATGAGTGGCGGGGAATTCAACAAACAAAACTTTAAAAAGATACGTCAGTTTCGAGCAAAGTATCCTGATAAAAAAATACATGTTGATGGCGGCATCAATGCCGAGTTATCTTTCATACTGAGAAATATGGGTGTTACGGCGGCTGTCATTGGTTCGTATCTTTTCAAAGGGTCGTTTATTGGTTCGGCAATGCTCAATCTGAAAAGTCAGGAAGTGAAATCTTCTTACAGGATAGGCGATTTTATGCTCGAACAAGATGAAATTCCTGTGGTTGGGTATGAAGACCTTCGTTTCGAAGATGTGTTGTTGGCTATCGAAAACTATAAATTGGGGTTTACGAATGTTGCGGATAAAAACGGGACGCTCGTTGGCATCATCTCGAATGCGGATATTCGCAAAGGACTGATTAAAAACCTCAAAGACTTTAATGCAATTAACCCGAATGACATCATAAATCGGACTCCGGCTTTTGTTTATGAATACGATACGGTTTCGGATGTTTTGACATATATTAAAAACCTACAATTTCCCGTTATGTTTCTTCCCGTAGTGGATGGCGCCAAAAGAATTGTAGGAACCATTAAATTTAACAATCTAATAAAAGGAGAATCATGATACTCCATCTTGAAAAAAATACCGATACCGCAAGATTAAAACAACTTGCCGACTTTTATGAAGCCATAACTATTATTGATGAACAGAAAATTGTGTTGATAACGCCTTCCCGTTTCAAGAATATTGAAGAAACGCATCAGCCCTTTGTGAAGGAAGTTTTTGTTTTTGATAATGATATCCAATTAGCGAGTCGCAAATATTTAAAGGAAAAGAGAGCGGTGAAAATTGGACAAAGCAACATTGGCGGCACCTTTCGCAATGTTTTGGTAACTATTGGACCATGCTCCGTGGAATCTGAAGAACAAATCACCCAATCCGCCGAGTTTGTCAAAAATCTTGGCTTAAGTACGCTCAGAGCCGGAAGTTTTAAGCCGAGAACATCGCCTTATACCTTTCAAGGGTTGGGAACGAAAGGCTTAACCTTATTGGATAACATCCGACAGAAATATGGTTTGTCCATAGTAACGGAAGTTCGCGATTCTTCTCATGTGGATGAGGTGATTGCTTTTGCGGATGTGGTTCAAGTAGGTGCTAAATCTATGTATGATCAAGGCATTTTGCGCAAATGCGGAAAGACCCATAAGCCCATCTTATTGAAAAGGGGCTTTGGCACCAATCTGCAAGAATTTGTACAAGCGGCTGAGTTTATTCTTTCGGGCGGGAACGAAAATGTGATTTTGTGTGAACGTGGCATTCGCACGTTTGAAACCAAAACGCGATTTACATTGGATTTATGCGGTGCTGCTTATTTAAAGGAAAACACGAATCTGCCTGTTATTCTTGATCCAAGTCATGCTATGGGATATGCTTATGGTGTTCCCGATTTGGCACGTGCTTGCATGGCGATGGACATTGAAGGTTTGCTGATTGAAGTGCATCCCAATCCACAAATGGCGCAATCAGATGCTTCGCAACAACTCGATCATCAACAATTTGAAAGCTTGTTCGGCACGCTAAAAGGAATTGCAACGGCTATCAATCGCACGATTATATGATTTGTTTTGTCTGCGAAAACATCAAATATCTTGCAGCGCAGCGTAAGCTGTATCCCGAACAAATTACGGCAGCAACAGGGATAGACCTGAATACAATTGTCTCGTTTCTCAACAAAGAGCAACTTCCAAATGCGGAGGAATGTATGCATTTGGCTAACTTCTTACATATCCCTGTCGGCATATTGATAAGCGTTGACATCCAAAAGAAAGAAAGTGTTTTAGCGGACTTCGATTTCAAATTCTTGGTGTTAGATGTGGATGGAGTTATGACCGATGGTGGCATGTATTACTCTGAAAAAGGAGATGAATTCAAAAAGTTTAATGCTAAGGATGGCTTAGCGATAATACGTTTGATAGCTGCGGAGAAGAAAGTGGGTTTTTTGAGTTCAGGATTCACCAAAAATATCATTGAGAAACGGGCAAAGTTATTGGGGGTTCATTATGTATATATCGGTACATGGAAGAAGCTTGAAGTGCTCGAAAAATGGTGCAAAGAATTGGATATTTCCCTTAAAAATGTTGCTTACATTGGCGATGATTTGAATGATTTGGCTATTATTGAGAAAGTTGGTTTGTCGGCTTGCCCTGCAGATGCAGTATTGAGCATAAAAGAAAATGTTAATATTGTTTTATCTTCAAAGGGTGGAAAAGCCTGTGTGAGAGAATTCATTGATTCGTACGTTTTTTAATTGCTTTATTTTATCTCTGAATATAAGGCGTTTACAACTCCTTTGCAAAAAATAGAAAACTTTTTCTTGGTCTATTCAAATAAAAGTCTTTACTTTGTACATCCAATAAGTTTTTTTGGACAAATAAAAGTGTGTAATAATACGTTCTTTTATATGTTGAGAATGAAATTGACAAAACAAAATCATGACTTTATCGAAAAAAACCATCTTCCTACTATTATTTACGCTGCTTTCGCAATGTATATTTGCCGAAAATAATACTCTTATACCAAGCGTTCAAGAAAAACCTGATTCTTTATTTATTAAAGACAATCCTATTGTGGCTCAATTGGACAGTTTGGTGAATGTGAAGTTCTTCACAAATGCTGATTTTACTACCGATGTCTCGAAATTAAACAAGTATAAATTCCCCAAAGATTCTATTCCTGAATATACCGACAGTGTTTATCGTGAACGCATCAATCGTTTGGGTGTGAAATCTCCTTTTGAGTTTGTTTATAACCAACAAGTACGTAATTTTATTGATTTATATGCCATAAAAAGACGCTCCCTAACTTCCCGCATGTTGGGCATGGCAGAAATGTATTTCCCATTATTTGAAGAACAATTGGACAATTATGAGGTTCCTTTAGAATTGAAGTTTTTGCCTATCATCGAATCGGCGATGAACCCCATAGCTCGTTCGCGCGTGGGCGCAAGTGGTTTGTGGCAATTTATGCTTGGCACCGGGAAGTTATATGATTTGAAAGTTACGTCCTATGTGGATGATAGATGCGACCCCTATAAAGCAACCGTGGCTGCATGCAAGTTCTTAAGCGATTTGTACTCGGTCTATCATGATTGGGCGATGGTTTTAGCGGCATACAATTGCGGTCCGGGCTGTGTGAATCGTGCCATACGTTTGGCGAATATTGATACTTCCGAACGTATTACTTATTGGAAAATACAAAGCTTTTTGCCGAAAGAAACACAAACTTATGTTCCTGCATTTATTGCTGTGAGTTATGTGATGAGTTATGCTACCGAACATAATCTGTATCCTATGCAGCCCCCCATCATGCATTGCGATATTGATTCTATCACCTTGACGCACAATCTTGCTTTGTCGCAAATTTCTTCCTATCTCTGCATCTCGAATGATAATTTACAGATGCTCAATCCTGCTTATAAGAAGGGAATAATTCCCGCAACAGCGGAAACACCTTATGTTTTACGGCTTCCTCGAAAGAATATGGATGATTTCATCAACAACGAAACTGCCATTTATTGTTATAAAACTCCGCAGGAAATTAATTATCTGGCGCAATTGCAAAAGATGGCTTCTGTAAAGACAAGCCCAAGTCCTGTGGCACTAAAGAAAGCCGCTACAACACCAACGGTAGCAGACCAACAAACCACAACACCAACCCAAACCACAACAACAGCCAAGGTAGAAACTCCTGTGCCAACTCAAACCTCTACGAACACACCCGTGAAGCCTTCACCAACCACATATAAAAAATATGTGTATCACACCGTGCAAAAAGGGGATAGTCTGTGGAGCATTGCCAGTAAGTATTCAGGCGTTTCTATTGACGAAATTCGCAAGCTGAATAATTTATCCGTCAAACAAACTATCTTCCCGGGACAAAAGTTAAAGATTGGACTAAAAGGATAATAGAATTAATTATAGAAAAAAGGCTTGGGATTTCTCAAGCCTTTTTTTATGCACTATTTCTTCATACATAAATAATGATTTCTTGATATGTAATACCGATACGATATCTGGAATAGTCCAACCCCGACATATGCATGTACGGGACAGGAAAATTGAACTATAACAGCTACTCTCTCGGCATTATACCAAATTGGATTTGGACTAAAATATAATATGTAATGGTATTACTTGTGCCAGCACACAAGCAGTTGGACTGATTTCGAAAAAAGAATACTGGTTCCGTGGTCGCAGAGTATTGACCAAAGGTCACTATGGCGATTTGACAGGCTGGTTTTCGGAATTTGCTCCCTGAGATGGCAACCTCATTTTTTTGAGGTTGACTCTAAGTGAAGCCTTCACTCCAAGTGAAAGCTTCACTAACACAACAAGATTTTTTCAATAAGGCATATTTAACCATTTAAAAACAAAAAGCACTATTTTCAACAAATAGTGCTTTTTTTTATATAAGTGCTAAATAACCAAAATATGCTATAAAATTATTTTATGACGTCTTAAAATTGTTTTATGGCGTCTTATTCTTGCTGTATGGCGTCATAAACTTTTTTATGGCGTCTTAATCTTTTTTTT
>CAIWVT010000342.1 GCA_903916135.1 uncultured bacterium | reverse complement strand
TTCTGTCATATTTTTTTTTGCAATTAACGATAAGGCGCTTGCTTTCGGTGGCATACAACAAAGTTATTAAATTTGCAGTATCTGTCTGCCACTGAAAGCAAACTCTTGTTGTGTGGCGTTATTTTTTTCCTTTGTTATATTTTGGTTTTAAAATTTTCTTATTTTTCTCAAAATAGTAAATTCCGGGAGTAATAAGGTGAGGATGCGTTTATGTCATTCATTTCTACTAAGGTTTTTTTAAAAGAAAACGCTTGCCTCTATGTGAGAGCAAGCCATTTGCTTTTGTAGTGCGGTGTGGAAAATCTTTTTAACAAGCATAGCCTGTTTTGATATTTCCGACGGAGGCAGAGGTTACCGGCGAACGTGACGGTCGGGCATTTCCAACAGGAATTTCCTATCAATTTATCCTTTCCCAAAACACCCCTTTTGTTCGATCAACTCGAAGCAGCCCATAAGATTTTGAATAATATACTCTCCATGCTTTTGAATTGTTCAAGGTGGCAAAATACGTTGTGTCGGGTACATGATCCTCATAAACATTATTATAGGTAATGCCATGTATAGAGATATTGTTTTGAGGTGTGCCACCTATCGAAAATTGAGTAAATGTATCAATTGTAAAAAGGTGTTCATCATTATCCTGTGCATTAATAACCAATCCGGCTATAATATGTTTCCCATTTAGATCATTATAGTAGATTTCCGTATAATAGGCACATTCACGGCCATCCATGCTGGCAGGATGAAGCTCTGCCTCATAAAAATGATTTTGACGAAATGCCGTATCAAAAACTCCATCATTCCTTTGAAAAATAACAGATTCACTACCATTATATAACAACCACGAAAGTTGTTCCGGGTTGCAAACGGTATGATGATCTTCGCATTTTTTCCGACAACTACTGATTAATAATGGAATAATAAACATAATAATAATTTTCTTCATGTGAATTCCTTTAAATTATCAACAAATAATAAACTAGTTTAATTTTCCAAAAACCCATGTTCGGCTTAGACCTGCCAAAGTCGTTTATATCTCTTTCGGCTTTTGCCTAAGCTATTCAAAGCATTATCCTAAGTCAGCAACATCTTATCTTTTATTTTCGGTTTTTCCGTTTTTTAAAGTGGTCTCTTAATTCCACCTTTATCTAAGAAAAAAGGGCTTCACTTTTAAAGCGAAGCCCTCACTCATTCCTAACTAATTATTGCCGAATACACTAAGCTATAGGCAAATGGTTTTTTGGTTTCTTTCAGTATATACACAAATATGTAATACTCAGTTTTGCCTTTGCCGCCTGCGGGTGTTACATAGGTGAATTTTCCATTATCAACCGTTCCCAACCATCCGCCGCCGTGGGCTGTTAGTTCAGCCAAAGTGGTGGGGGCAACGCCATCGCACTGACCATACACATCACAACGCAATATGCCCCAAGGCAATGCAGCTTTATTTGCCAAGGTGTCAATGATATGCATAGTGTGTTCGCCTGGCACATTTCTATCAATACCCGTGCACATAGGTATGTTGCCCGTTGTGGGCGGTGTGTGTTCAATAGAGCCTTTATATCTAAAATTCAATGCTGTAACTTTTTCGGGATCATTGCCACATTGTCTCTGAATGGTGGGTACCCAGTCGTTGTTCACTATATCAACCAATTTGGCATGCATTTTAGCTATGTTGGCTGTTTTTGCTGCCGATTGGGCATCCAAATTGTCTCTTGACTGAACTTCTTCACGCATGTCCTGCACTATGATTTTTACCGCAGCAGGCGCATTTTTTACCTCAGAGGCATAAGTGGAGTTTGCAATTAGACGATCTGCTTTCAGATCAACTCTTGTCATTACATCGGCATCTGATACATTAGTTACATCGCCAACGACTGTTTTTGTTTCCATATTTTTTTAGTTTTAAGATTTATAAATGATTGTTTTTTATGATAGATTTGAATTTTTTAATTACTTTAAACTTGAATAACGATTATCAATATAAGCCAAATGATGTGTTGCAGAAAATTTGTTGCCTTGAAACAACAAGCGACAGCCTCCCACAGCTTTTTGGAGATCATGATAAACGGTTTTACAAGCTTGATGCGTAGTTTTACAAGCTTGATACATGACTTTACCTATTTGAAAAGTCTTTAAACATGCTTGATACGTGATTTTACAATCTTGATACGCGGCTTTACAATCTTGATACACGGCTTTACAATCTTGATAAATGACTTTACAATCTTGAAAAATCATTTTACCTGCTTGATAAATGGCTTTACAATCTTGAAAAATGACTTTACAATCTTGAAAAATCATTTTACAAGATCCTTTTTTCGGCAAATAAAGGGATGAATTTACGACAACTGATTGAATAATGGACTTTTGGATGTTTTCTGAGCTTTGGGCAACTTTAAGAGTGAAAAATGAAAGTAAGTGTTTTATGCCCTTGCTTCTTAAAACAGGAAGCGAAGATAATAAACATACGCCAACATTTTGACCGCTTTCCATAGCCATAACATTACCATTTTTGATAGCAGATTGGGATGGATATGTGTTTTGGCTTTGTTTCATTCAGCAAAATTACATAATTTTTCAATACAAAGATTTTTTTTTACATAAAAAGCAATTTTTTTTCATTGTTGTCCAGATAAAACAGTTTTCATCCCTTTCAATTCCTTGTGGGGCTTATGCTTCAGCCATATTACGTTCCTACGGGACTTAAATTCATCTCCACGATTTTTTTCTACCGATATTAAATCCCTATGGGATTAAAGGTTTTTAGCTATCTTTTGTCCCGGAGGGACATAATATCGGTTGCAATATTCATCACCACAAGAGGTAAATCCCGTAGGGACGAAATATTATTTAACCGGACAAGAATTTTCGCGCAAAGCCGCCAAGACGCAAAGCACGCAAATTATGGAAGCCATAAGCCCTACGCTTCCTAATGCGCCTAATGATATTAAATAAAAAAATAGTGCAAAGTGAAATACTTCGCACTATTTTTCTTATTTGATTTTTTTATTTCTGGATTTTACTTTCCAGCTCGTCTAAGCGGTCATTTGCCGAATGAACCATCATAATGATGCGGACGAACGGCATCGCAAGCATTAGCAATGCAATGGAAGTAATCAATTCAAACCAATTGAAATTAATACTGTTATAAACAATTCCAATGATGCCGATTACTGCGGCAAAAATGCCCGCCGGAATGCCGATGGGGCAACGAAGTTTTTTCTTTTGTTCCATGATTTTTTATATTTATTGATTAATAGCTACTAAGTTTTGCAATCAAGTCTTCTTTTTTGGGCACAGAGCGAAACTCCACTTTATGATCTATCAAAAGTGCCGGCACAGCATGAATGCCAAGTTGCATGGTGCGTATCATATTCAAGGGCGCATTCGCATGACGTTTGTGCAACACAAATTTATCGCCAAATTCGGGCAACACTTCGTCCAACATGCGGCTGAGAATCTTGCAATTGGGGCAGGTGAATGTGTAGTACATTTCAATCGGTATCGGTGTGTTTGGTTCCATTGATAGAAAATTGTTGTTTTTTGCGTTAGTAAAAGAATTCTTTCAAGTCAAATGCTTATACCTATATATTTATACTAAGGATGAAAAAGCAAATCATTTTAACAGCCAATCTATCGCCATCTGACGATTCGGAAAGTATTGTATGAAAATTCCTTTCTGATAACCGGATGTTTCCACCCTGATGGAGGCTTCATCATTCACTAAGTGCGACGCAAGGAACGCAATTTTTAATCCCATGGCAATAATTTGTTCCGAAATATTTACGGCTTCAAACAATTTCGCCGCATTGGTTTTCCGTGTAAAATTAGTTAAATCAATAAGAAGTCGGTTTTTGTTCAATTCTTTGCATTTTAATAAGGTAGTAGTAACCACGTGAAGAAAGTTTGTATCGTCAATTTGAACAGCATCCTTCACCACGATTTCAATTCCCCATTCATTAATAATCATAAATTCTGTTGCCTCCATCGCCTTAATGTTTTTGTATATTTTACGTTTTTAAGTGTTTAACTATCCCTTGAAATTAAAATGCAAAGATAATTAATAATTTGCAATTGTAATACAAAATGGGGAATCCTTAACATATCTTTTCATACCATTGAACTTATCAGAAAAAGATGAAGGTTTACAAATATTTTTGACAATTATATCATTATATCATTGTATCATTATATCATTCTATCATTGCATCATTCTATCATTCTAACATTCTAACATTCTATCATTATTTCATTATATCATTATATCATTATATAATTCCTCTGTGGTTTATTTTTTTGAATGATATTTTTTGTATTTTTGCACTTTATTTACACCTTAAACTAAAATCTTACTATTATGATGTATCAATCTTTTCACGACAAGTTCCCGACAGTAGCAGAAGCGGAAACAAAGTCTGTTGTTTTCCTTCAAGAAAATGAATATGGAGTGCCGGTGGATAGTTATTTATTCGTCGAGCTTTTCTGCAATGACAAAAAATGCGATTGTCGTCGAGTTTTTCTTGAGGTCTATTCCGATCCACAAAAGTATCCTGTTGCGGTCATTTGCTGGGGTTGGGAACCCGTTGCCTTTTATCGGAAATGGTTAGGATTTACAGACAAAGAAATTCTTATAGAATTAAAAGGTCCCGCATTAAACTCAGGTAGCTACCAATCGCCTATTGCACCTGCTTTGTTGAAATACGCTTCTGAAATATTACTAAAAGATAAAGACTATACCGATAGAATTCAAAGGCATTATACGATGTTTAAGAAGAAAACCCCACTAAAATTTCATTGATAACTACCCTCCTATTCATCAAGTTTGAAAAACCTAAAATATGGATGCTATCAAAATGAAAATTGATCAAAGAAACCAACCCTGAATTGTATGAAGCCTATTTTGACATCTTAAAAAGACGCAAAATACAATGAGTTTATTTAATGATGTATCAAATTCTGCATTTTCAAAGGATTTCGTATAGAAAATAGTAGCCTTTGAGATTTTCTTTATTATACCACAAAGTGATGCTTAGAAAAAATTTAAGTAAACAAGAAGGATTCAATCAGCATACACAAATTCCTTGTAGAATAAAAAAAATACGTACCTTTGAATTCAAACCAATAGTAGGCTTTTACTAACTTAAAAAAAAATACACACACATGAAAAAACTGACTTTTAGTTTTGTTTTGATTTTTTTGATGCTTTGCTGCTCGATGAGCTATTCACAACCTTTATCCTTTGCACCCAAAGGCATTGGTGGCGGTGGAGCTTTGTTTTTTCCCACCATCAACCCCGCCAACGACAACGAATTTTATGTGAGTTGCGATATGAGCGAACTGTTTCACTCCACGGATTACGGCAACAGCTATACGCAAGTACATTTTTCCAAGCTGCAAGTGTTCAACACGAGCACCTACGAGTTTACAAACAACAGCGCCATTGCCTATAGCAATTTCAATGACGGCAACAGCGGCTATCCCGTGAAAACTACAGACGGCGGCGCAACGTGGACTACCATAGCAGGCTATTCGATTGCAACTTATGGCAATGTTTATAAAATGAGTGCCAACTACAACAATCCGCTTCAGTTGTTGATAGGTGCTTATGGCGATATATTGTTTTCGAACAATGGCGGCACCTCGTTTAGCTTGGTGAAACATTGCGCCAGCACGGGTGCAGGCATCATCATGGGAGGCGTTTTGTGGGATGGCAATAACATCTACATCGGCACCAATGATGGTTTGATTGTATCAACCGATGGAGGCACTACGTTCACGGTGCAGACCACCACAGGCATCACCGCAGGGCAAGCAATTTGGGCATTTGCAGGAGCTAAAAGCGGCGCGACCACACGTTTTGCTATCATCACTGCCAACACCACCGATGTGTATAATGGTTTGATGCCCTACGATTACAATAATTTTGCCAAAGGCGTTTACACCATGGACAACGACAACGGCACCTGGGTGGCGAAGTCAACGGGCATCACCTTTACCAACGACTATATCATGTATGTAGGCATGGCGACCAACGATGTCAACACCATTTATTTGGGTGGACATGATGTGGCTTTGTCGGCACCTTTGGTATATAAAACTTCCACAGCAGGAACTACATGGAGCAAAGTGTTCAACACGACCAATAATGCGAACATCATCACGGGTTGGGAAGGCTATGGCGGCGACAAAAACTGGAGTTGGAGCGAAACGTGCTTTGGCATGACGGTGGCACCCAACAATTCCAACAAAGTGATGTTTGGCACCTACGGTCATGTGGAAACAACTGCCAACGGCGGCACTTCATGGCGTCAAGCCTACGTTAGCCCCACCGACCAACATCCCGCAGGAGCTTCTACTCCTACCCTACAATCCTACACGAGCATCGGTATGGAAAACACCACCTGTTGGCAAGTGGCATGGTTGGATGCCAGCACTATGATGGGATGTTTTAGCGATATAGGCGGCATCAGAAGTGTGGATGCCGGCAACAAATGGAGTTTCAATTATAGCGGCTTTTCAGTGAATTCTTTATATAGAATGGAAAAGTCAATCAGCGGCACAGTGTATGGTGCTTGCAGCAACATACATGATATGTATCAAAGCACCCGTTTGGCAGATGCGCAATTAGATGCTGCCGATGGCAATGGCAAGATAGTTTTTTCGAGCAATTTAGGAGCCACATGGACCACCTTACATTCTTTTGGTCATCCCGTGTTTTGGATAGCCTTAGACCCGAACAGCACCCAGCGTATGTATGCTTCTGTGATACATTTCGGAGGTACGCAAGGCTCGCAATTGGGCGGCATTTATATCACCAACAATTTGTTGTCGGGAGCAAGCAGCACCTGGACAAAACTTGCTAACCCAACACGCACCGAAGGACATCCTTCGTGTATCCGTGTGTTGAATGATGGCAAAATGGTGTGTACTTTTTCGGGAAGAAGAAATTCGGCAGGTACATTTACTGCAAGCAGCGGCGTGTTTCTGTATGACCCTGTTGGAGGCACTTGGACAGATAAGAGTGATGTGGGTATGTATTATTGGACCAACGACATCATCATTGATCCGGCAGATGCTACACAAAACACGTGGTATGTATGCGTTTATAGCGGCTGGGGCGGTGCTCCCAACGGTTTGGGCGGTTTGTATAAAACCACCAACAGAGGCTCTTCCTGGACAAAATTGACGGGCACCCAATTCGACAGACTCAGCTCCATGACTTTCAATCCGCAAAACAGTAATCAAGCCTACCTGACCACCGAAACTCAAGGATTGTGGTATAGCACCAACATGAATGTCGCCACACCTACTTGGTCTTTGGTAACAAGCTATCCTTTCCGCCAACCGCAACGTGTATTTTTCAATCCGTATAACCTCAATGAAATGTGGGTTAGCAGCTTTGGCAATGGCATGAAAGTAGGCTCGCTTATCACTAATATTACACAGTTTGATAAGACAGACGACGGCATGAAGGTTTATCCAAATCCTTTCAGCAATCAAATCAACTTTGATTATACGGGGGATAAAAATATTGTCGGCATCAATATCTATAACGCTACAGGGCAATTGGTGATTTCCGTAAAAAATATAAAACAAGCTATTGATGTTTCTTCATTAAATTCGGGGATGTATATCATAGAATTTATAAGTGCTGATAATAGCAAAATCTATAAGAAAGTTATCAAATAAATTGTTGAGAATTATAGGTTCACGAGGTGATGCGTTTGTCTGCTTCTTGACTCACACTATAAAATATTTTTCTTTTTTTTATTGTTGTAAGATATTTACCCTTATATTTGTAAAAAAATTAATATTCACCAACCAAAAACAAGTATTATGATTAGAAAATTATTCTTTTTAGCGACGTTCATTAGTGTTGCAATCATTGCAAATGCACAGACGTGGACGCAACAAAACACCAACTTCACGGGGACCTCCATTGGTGTGGACGAAATCAGCATTGTTGATGCCAGTATCGTTTGGGTGAAAGGTTTCAACGGCAGCGGTACAGGTGCCAAGATTCGAGCATACTCAAAAACCCTAAATGGCGGAACCACCTGGTCAACGGGAACTATCGGTTTGACGGGAACCATTATGCCCAACACCTTTGCCGCAAGCAGCTATACCAGAGCTTTTGTGGCATGTTTGGATACGGTTTCGAGTGTAGCTTCATTTTGGAGCACTGCCAATGGCGGCACGACATGGGCTCCTGTTGCAGGTATTTTGAACAACACGGGTTCCTTTGCGGATGGTGTAAAATTCTGGAACACCACAAAAGGCTTTTGCTATGGCGACCCTATAAATAGTCTGTATGAAATTTATACCACTTCTGATGGTGGTGCCACATGGACTCCTGCGGTAACTTCTGTTGCTCCGGTTCCTGCTGCGGAGTATGGCTACAATGGCGGCGAGTGTGCTTCCATCGTTCCGGGAACGGGCGTTGGAGTTTTTATGACCGACCATGGCAGAATCATTCGCACTACCGATTATGGTGTGCATTGGGCAACAACGCCGACGGCTCCTTTTACAAGTTCAGTGTATAATGGTAATAAAGTGTATGCCTCAAGTGCCAATTATATCATCTGCGCCACCTACATAACTGCTACCACTACCTGGACATGGAAATATACCAGCGATGGAGGCACCACTTGGAACACCTATGCCCCATCAGGTTCATTTTATGATTATGCTATGTGTTATGTGCCTGGAACTCCCAATAAATTTGTGGCTACTTCTCCTGATGCTGCCACCATTGAAGGCGTTGGATATAGCACCGACGGCGGCTTGAGCTGGACTGACTTTACGGATGCGCTTTTGCAACCTTCGGGAGTTAATATTCAGTGTTTGGCTGTGGGTTTTGCAAGCGTTACGACTGGCTGGGTTGGCAACTATGACCAATCACAACTTATCAATTCTATTTTGAAATATTATGACCCATTGGCTGGAGTGAATATGATGCAGACCGTGAATGGCAATGATGTGAACATCTATCCCAACCCAAGTCATGGCATGGTGAATGTAGCTGTCAATGGTCCGAATGCGCAAGATATAACAATGACTGTGTTTGATTTAATTGGAAACAACATCAGTAGTCAAATTCTTAACGTAAATGGCTTGACAAATGCATCCATCAACCTGACATCGTATCCTAAAGGAGTTTATTTGGTGCAACTATCATCCAACAAGGAAACCATCACCAAAAAACTTATAATTCAATAAGAACCTTCATTGAGTTCTTTCTTTTAACCATAAAAAGAATGAAAGGCTTGCCATTGTGTGGCAAGCCTTTTTTATTATCACAAATCATTACTTCCTGCCTGAGAGATAGGAAGGTTCACCCAATCACAACCACCTTTCCACTGATCAATAATTCCGCGTTTTAACGCGGAGCCTGAAGAAATCAACACACATAAGGGCTTTAGCCCTGCAATAAAATAATCCATTTCATGGCTAAAGTTCGCCGCTGCTATCTTTGTTTATCTCCGCCTTGAAAGGCGGATATAATAATCAAAAAGTTTATAACATATTATATATAAATCATTTGCCTATATACATAAATGCGTAATACCTATTAGGAGATTACTTTGCCTATATGCCCAAGAAGGCTATACCATCTCATAGACTACTTTGCCTATTTGCCAAAGATGGCGATGCCATCATGCAGGCTGCATTGCCTATAGCGCCGTTCGGTGGATACCATATAGCAGACTGCTAAACCTACCCCGCCGTTCGGCGGATGCCATATAGCAGACTGCTAAACCTACCCCGCCGTTCGGCGGATGCCATATAGCAGACTGCTAAACCTACCCCGCCGTTCGGCGGATACCATATAGCAGACTGCTAAACCTACCCCGCCGTTCGGCGGATGCC
>CAIWVT010000341.1 GCA_903916135.1 uncultured bacterium | reverse complement strand
TTGCATCTTAGGCTTTAATAAGTCAAATAAAGAAGTGTTGATCCATTTTATAGCACTTTTTTTATATGCAGTCAAATCAGCACCTTGATTTGCTGGTGCTGGATTAGCTGCTGGAGTTGATGGAGCTGGAGCAGGATTTGTTGGTGTTGCGGCTTTATCTAAGCCTGCATCTGTTTTGATTGCTGGCAAAACAGCTTCACTAATATATTGTTGAACAGCATTTGAAAATTGATCTTCTGGATAACTCATTAATTTCATTAATCGTTTATCTCTTGATCTTTCAAAAATTTTCTCCATTGTAAACTCTTCATTTTGAAGTTTATTTACAATAGGTTTAAGAGAAAAATAAAAATATTTTACTTCATCAGTAATTATCTTATTTACAGCATCAATAGTATCAGCAGTTTTATTAATTTCATTTTGAACTGAAGTTTGATTTGATCTTAGAAATCTTTGATATAGATTTGATACATTTTTCTCTGTATCTACTTTTTTAGTAAAATCCACAAATAAATTATTCAAAACTTGATTAGGACCTTGAAATATATTATTATATTGTGCCTTTAAAAAAGCGGACACAGAAGATAATGCTTCAAGTAAAAAATCATCATATTTTTTTATCATAATTATTTAGTTGGTTTTAATCTATTTATATCAATTGCAAATCCATTTGGATTTTTTTCGGTAGTTACTGTCACTTGATTGTTGTCATTAAAAATAGGATTACCTTTACCATCATCCTTTATTGTTGCAAATTTTGCTTTAGCAGGTTGATCATCTTTTGTTTTTGGTATAAACGAATATTGTTCTCCAGATTTAATGCTCTCTTTTTTAACCAATTGTTTTTGTTGATCTGTTGTCACTTTACCTTTTAGGGCAGTTGGTGAAACCCAGAATACATTTTCACCTGATTTAACTTTATACATTCCTTTATATTCAGGTTTAGTTTTATCAACTTTACCATTTTCATCTGTACCTAATCCTGCACTCAAAACTGAAACTGTAATATCTTTATTTTGTGATTTACTATGATATGTATATTTTCCACCTTTTTTAACTTCTATTTGCTGAGATTCTTCACCCATTTTAGTGTTCAATAAATCTATTGATTGTTTGAATTTTGCTTCATTTTCCTTTTTAGCAGTAGTCAACTCTGTAAGTTTATCTTGATCACCAGCTTTTTGATAAAAACCATACCATTGATCATATAAATATGAATTGAATTGATTTTTCATAACAACTGAATATTGATTTAGTTCGTCTGATGAATATTGTGGATCTTTTGATAATCTGGTTATAATACCATTTATCTCAGTTTCAAATTGCTTTTTTAATTCTGTGATTCTATCTTCTGTCAACTTCGTAACTTTTGCTAATTTTTCAGGTGATAAATTCACAAGATTTTTTTGTTCAGCAGTATTTGTATCTTGTGCAGCTGGTTGTGTAGCTGGCTGTGCAGCGGCTGTTTCTGCCTCATATATAGCAGATTCTGTTGTTGGTGTTTCTGTTTTTATAGGTTGCTTTGTATTTGTCGTATTTGCTGGTGCTTGTTTTGTATTTGCTGGTGCTTGTTTTGTATTTGTTGGTGCTTGTTTTGTGTTTGTTGGTGCTTGTTTTGTGTTTGTTGGTGCTTGTTTTGCGGGTTCAGCAGTGGGCTTTGCTGCGGCATTTACAGCATTTTCAGCATGACCAACATTTCCCATTTTCACAAATGCTTCATCTACCAATTTTTTATATTTATCATAAACAGTATTAATTTCTTTCGAACCTTTAATTTTTTTGCCAAGTTTTACTGTATTTGCCCATAAACTTTTAAATAACTTTCCAAGAAAGCCTTCATTTATCATGTCACCGTCATTATGAAGAGTTAAGAACTCAT
>CAIWVT010000340.1 GCA_903916135.1 uncultured bacterium | reverse complement strand
GGCTTGTACTTCCAAATATCCCCGAATTACCCACTTTACTGGTTATACGCTGCCCGCCCATATAAATATGCTTGGTGTATTCTCCGCCATTCCGGACTACCAGATACGGACTAATATAGGCTGTAAAGTTAGTAGTTCCGGTTCGTGCTCCGCTAAGCACGCCGTTTACCGATACTCCTTCACCATCACCACTTTCCTTCACGGTGCGCTCGCCCGAAGCATCATACCAATAGTTACTTACGTAGCCGTTATCGCTAAGTGATAGTAATCTGTTTTCTTCATCCCACAGCATTTTACGGCTGTTTGTTGCCAATAATTTATATGATTATCCGCAAAGCGACCTATGAAAGAATAGGCTGAAATTACGGTTGAATTTATAATAAAAAAGCGATTGAAATATTTGGATATATCACTGAAAATCATTACATTTACGGTATATTCAACCCTGATAATAAGTGTTATGAATCTCTTGAATTTCATCCAAAACTTCCCCGATGAAGAGTCTTGTATTGCTCATTTTAAAGCGCAACGTGACCAAATCGGCGTTGTATGCCCAAAATGTGGCAGTAAAGAACATATCTGGCTTAATGGCAAGTTGCGTTACGA
The DNA here is from genome assembly GCA_903916135.1 of uncultured bacterium. Classification (GTDB taxonomy): domain Bacteria; phylum Bacteroidota; class Bacteroidia; order Bacteroidales; family CAIWKO01; genus CAIWKO01. The sequence goes on along the minus strand of CAIWVT010000340.1, from coordinate 1,349 downwards.
ATGCAAACATTGTCATTATCGCCAATCAATACGTACTGGTACAGTATTAGAATGCACTAAACTGCCGTTTCGATACTGGTATGTTGCAATGCACCTTTTGACCAGTACAAAAAAGTCATTCTCGGCTTCAGAGCTGCAACGGCAGCTCGGACATAAACGCTATCAACCCATTTGGGAAATGCACAAGAAATTGGGCGACATAATGGGCAAACGCGATAACGAATATCAACTTTCAGGTCAAATAGAACTTGACAATGCGTTCATTACTACTTTGATAAGCGATGACTGCAAAAATGAAGAACTAAAACGAGGCGCAGGCAGTCAGAACAAGTCAAAAGTACTTGTAATGACAGAAAGCATTGTGGTTGAAAATCCAAGACCAGGCAAAAAGCCTAAAAAGATAAACCACATTAAAATGCAGGTTGTGCCTGATTTGAAAGCAAATACTGCCGTAGAAATTGTCAAAGAACAAATTGATTCAACGGCAGAGTTAACTACCGATGATTCAAAGACATTTTATAAGCTAAACCAGGCTGTAGAGTCTCACAAGGCACAGGTTATTAAACCTGAAGACCTTCAAAAGATTCTTCCATGGGTTCATATCAGTATTGCAAACGTAAAACGCTTACTATTGGATATGCACCACCAGCTTAAAAAAGAGTATTTACAGTATTATCTCAATGAGTACTGTTTTAAATTCAACCGAAGATATTTCGGGGAAAAAATGTTCGATAGATTGGTATTTGCAGCTGCAAATTACAATACCGATTTCAAATCCAGAATTTATAACAGGTCGCTTTGCGGATAATCATTAAAAATTATCTTCTTCCACCTCCACCAGAATTATCTGAAGAACGACTTCCACTACCACTAGATCTGCTGCTCGAACTTGAACTTCCACTTGAATAAGAGGATGAACTTGGAGCTGTATATGTGGGGCTGCTACTACTGCGCGAAACACCCGAAGATGAACTGCCTGATGAATAGTTTCCACGTGATGGACTTACAGTACTACTTCCTGAGCTTGTCTTTAAATGGGTTATCGACGAATTTGAGTTTCTGAATGATGATACTGTTGTACTATTATTGTCTTGTGTTGTATAGTTACCAGCAGATACACTATTTGAAGTCGTTCTATAAGTACGTGGTTGCGTGTTGATAGTTGAAGTTCGTGAATTGGTGTTTAAATTAGAACTAATGTTTGTCGAATTATTAAACACACGGTTAGTAGTGTTTCTTACCAATCCAATCCCATTACCCTGATTTAAAACAGTGCGTCTGGTTGTGTTTGTTAATAAACGTGTATTCGCATTGCTATTTGAAGCTGAACCACTAATTATGGTTTATGG
>CAIWVT010000339.1 GCA_903916135.1 uncultured bacterium | reverse complement strand
TTGGTATGCCATTATAGGAACATTTTTATAAAATCCATCAGCAAAAACACCACATTCCAAAGTCTTTACAAAATGTTCGTCGGCACCATATTCAAAACTTAAACCGATTTTGGCGTACAAGCCGGGATAAAGCCCCATGTAGTTGAAGCCTTTGAAAAAAGAACCTTTGCTGAAAATATCAGTAATGGCATGCACAGCAGGATCGTAACGCTCTTGTACTGTCATATACAGCCCTGTCACTTCATCTATTTTTACTATATTAAGATATTGAGCTTTGGTGATTCCTAAAGAAATGCCTCCATAATAAAACAAACGCACTTCAACACCACCCCAATACGGTTTGCGGTTTAAAACATGTTGTTGTCCGACACCTCCTCGTATGGTATAAAAGCTATTAAGCTTGCCGAAAATAAAATTCTTTGAGTTTTGGTAATATGAACTTACCTTATATTCTTTGGGATGTTTGATGCTGAGAGCTTCAATCTCCCACATAAACTTCCGCAGAAAAGTCACAGATTTCCCATTGTGGTAGCCAATTCCGAAACCTCCGGAATGTACCATAATAGAGCCGGTTTGTTCTTTACGAAACAGTATCTTGTTGTCTATACTTGGTTCCGATTGTCCAAAAACATTAGTGCTTAGAAATAGTATGACTATTAATAAAAATATGTTCCGGAAACGGTACATAGCAATAAAATTGAAACAAAGAAACTAAAAACCGGATGCGTTTTTATAAGTAAAAAACGTTTCTTATCCGCGTTTTTCAGTTTTTGCTTTGGTGGCTTTGCCGTATGCAGGACAAAGTTGATGTGTTTTGCATGAAGCAAGAATCGTAGTTAACATAACTACCAAAACGATAACAATGGCTGTTTTTTTCATAATATTAATATCTTGAATGTGATAAATGAGATTTATAAGCACCACAATTTGAAACAGTTTTACACGAGCTTATCGTGATGGCAACTGCGAAAACAAGAATGATGATGGCAATAAATTTCTTCATGGTTTAAATGTGTTTTAATGTGATTTGATTTTGCAAAAGTAATAAAAAAAATGGACATAGAATACGCTAAGTATCAAAACTTGCTAACATATTTTTGTTGAATAATATTATATACGCTTTTATAACGTTTATTGTAGTGGAAAAATTATATACTATGTCAAATATAAATCCTGCTATTGAAGCAAGTTGGAAACATGTCTTACAACACGAATTCGATTCGGAGTATTTCGCTGCCTTGAAGAGTAAGTTGGTGGAAGAGAAAAAGCAATACGTTGTTTATCCTCCCGGGCAACAGATTTTTGCTGCTTTTGATTATACGCCTTTTGATGCGGTGAAGGTGGTTATATTGGGTCAAGATCCTTATCATGGGGCAGGGCAGGCAAATGGATTGTGCTTCTCGGTGGCTACAGGCATCAAAAAGCCTCCTTCTTTAGAGAATATCTTCAAGGAAATCAATAGCGATTTGGGTATTCCAATTCCTGTAATTGGCAATCTTGAGAAGTGGGCGAAACAAGGTGTGCTATTGCTTAATGCTTCGTTGACCGTGAGGGCAAATACACCCAATGCACACCAAGAATTCGGGTGGCAAAAGTTTACGGATGCAGTGATACGTAATCTTTCAGAACATAAAACAGGTATTGTTTTTCTCTTATGGGGGAAATTCGCGCAAGGGAAAGAATCTTTAATAGATACATCGAAACATCATCTACTGAAAGCAGCACATCCATCACCGTTTTCTGCTTATAGCGGCTTTATGGGCTGTAAACATTTCTCAAAGACCAATGAGATATTGACATCTATGGGCAAATCGCCTATTGATTGGTCGGTGGACTAACAGGAGACGTTCATGCCAAGATCAGTTATAATAGTTTTCATGATGTTTGCTTTGCTTTTCTCAACAGAGTTGGCGGCGCAGCGGAATGTGCATCTAAAAATAGTGATTACTGATTCGGCACAAGCTATATCCCTAAAGAAAGGACAGGCAAAGCTCTTTAGTTCGAAAGAAGAAGCTATTGGTGCGGCGCAGAATCTGTTATTGAGTTACCTGAAAGCAGGGTATTTGGCAGCAAGTATTGATTCTTTGATAGTGGATTCCTTGCATGTTAGGGCTTTGTTTCATGTGGGCGACATCTATCAAAATATCAGGCTGCGTAAGGGCAATTTGGATAAATACTTGATGAATGAAGTCGGGTTTAGGGAGAAAAGCTATCGGGATAAGACGTTTAGATATGAGGAAATCCTTAAATTATCAGAGAAGCTTATCGGCTATTGCGAAAACAATGGTTATCCTTTTGCGTCATTTGCCTTAGATAGCGTTGCGATTGGCGATGATAGGGTGGAGGCTGCTATTCATTTCGAGAAGCATCATAAAATTACGGTAGATAGCATCGTGATGAAAGGCAATGGGAAGATTTCGCGTGGATATATCTACAATTATATAGGTATAAAACCCGGTCGTTTGTACGATGAATCGCAGGTGGAGCGCATTGATAGTCGTTTGCGGGAATTGGCTTTTGGGAATGAGGTGAAACCCTCCGAAGTTTTGTTCACGGAGGATAAAGCACGGGTGTATATTTATCTTGATAAGAAGAAAGCAAGTCGTTTTTATGGAGTTTTAGGCGTTTTGCCGAACAATCGGACGACGGGGAAGGTGTTGATCAACGGTGAATTGAAGTTATCTTTGTTGAATGCGTTCGGGCATGGCGAATTTATTGATTTGGATTGGCGTAGCATTTCAAAAGGGACGCAAGATTTGAAAATCAATTTGGCTTATCCGTATTTGTTTGGCACTCCCTTCGGCATCAATTATAAGTTTATCTTGTTTAAAAAGGATACGTCGTATTTGACAGTGGAACATAACGTAGGGGTGCAGTATTTCTTTAGCGGGCAGAATTATGTGAAGGCATTTGCAGACATTTATTCGTCACGGCTGCTGAGTTCAACGGGCTTTGAGACGATGACAGTGCTGCCCGATTTCGCTGATGTGAGGGCGAACTTGTTTGGTGCGGAAATCAACATCGAAAAGTATAATTATAAACCGAATCCGACGCGGGGACATGCGATTTATTTCTCGGCGGCGGCAGGGGTGAAGAAGATTAGTAGGAATGACGCGATTCAGGCGGCTTTGTATGATAGTATTGCGCTGAAATCAACGCAGGTGAAGATGGTTTTTAATGGGAGTGTGTATGTGCCGATGTTTAAGAAGACGACTTTGCTGATGAATAGCGATAATGGCTATCTGATCAATCATAGTTTGTTTGACAATGAGCTGTTTCGCTTTGGTGGGTTGCGGTCTTTGCGGGGGTTTGATGAGGAATCGTTGCGGGCTTCTTATTTTTCGACCTTGTTGGTGGAGTTGCGGTATTTGTTTGAGCGGAATTCGTTCTTTGCGGTGTTTTTTAATGGGGCTTATTATGAGAAACGGACGCAAAAGAGTTTTGTGCACGACACGCCTTATGGTTTTGGGGCAGGAGCAGCGTTTGATACGAAGATAGGGATGTTTTCTATCTATTATGCTTTGGGAAGTGAGTTCTCGCAGGCGATTTCGTTTAAGCAGGGGAAGATACATTTTGGGTTTACGAATACTTTTTAGGGAGGAGAGTGCCTAAAGTACTTGGAGTACTTAAAGTGCCTAAAGTGTTTGAAGACTTAAAGTGCCTAAAGTACTTAAAGCTCCAAATTCCAAGCTCCAAGAGAAACCACTTAGACACTAAGAGCA
>CAIWVT010000338.1 GCA_903916135.1 uncultured bacterium | reverse complement strand
TTCGTCTTCATCGAAATAACAAATCTCTTCCACAAGTATGTTCGTTTCGTCATAGATATATTCAAACAATTCGTGAACGCCTCCATGCTCCGAATACGAAGCTGATTTGATAGCATTTCCGTGCAAATCATATTCAACAATCGAAGAAACAAACGAACTACTTTCAATCCATTCCGTTTCATCGGGCTTCGAAGGATTCTCCATCGAATAATTTACTTGCGTATTTTTTATGGTTTTGATTTTATTGCTCATACTGAAATAATAAGAAATTGGAATTTAAAAAAGAATAATCTATGGTTGAGTCCACTCCGAAAAGCCCTAATCTTACCACAAAAGCTCAAAGACTCAAAGAAACAAAGTTTTCAATTTGTTTATTCAGAATAACAACCTTTGTGAAGCTTTGTGCCTTAGTGTCTTCGTGCCTTAGTGTCTTCGTGCCTTTGTGCCTTAGTGTCTTCGTGCCTTTGTGCCTTCGTGTCTTAGTGCCTTTGTGCCTTTGAGAGCCTTCTGTCTTCGTGCCTTTGTGCCTTTGTGCCTTAGTACCTTCGTGTCTTTGTGCCTTAGTGCCTTTGTGTCTTAGTGTCTTCGAGCCTTTGTGTCTTAGTGTCTTAGTGCCTTTGTGCCTTTGTGTCTTAGTGCCTTAGTGCCTTAGTGGTTTGGTTCTTTGTGTTTTCGGTTCGTGCTCGATCATTTATTTTGCATAACTAATTGCCCGCGTTTCTCGAATCACCGTAATCTTTATTTGACCGGGGTAAGTCATTTCAGTTTGTATCTTTGCTGATATTACAGAGGCTAAAGTATTTGCTTCATTGTCGGTAACTTTGTCGGCTCCCACAATCACACGCAATTCTCTTCCGGCTTGTATAGCATACGTCTTAACAACGCCAGGATATGAGAGTGCAAGTTCTTCCAAATCTTTCAAACGGTTGATATACGACTCCACAATCTCTCTACGAGCACCTGGACGAGCACCCGAAATAGCATCACAAATCTGTACGATAGGTGCTATCAATGTTGCCATTTCCACTTCCTCATGGTGAGAACCTATAGCATTGCATACTTCTGATTTTTCTTTGAATTTTTCAGCCAAATTCATACCTAATATTGCATGTGGCAAATCGGGTTCATTATCTGGCACTTTGCCAATATCATGCAAAAGTCCAGCTCTCTTCGCTAACTTTGCATTCAATCCAAGTTCTGCAGCCATCGTAGCACACAAATTAGCAACTTCACGTGAGTGTTGCAATAGATTTTGTCCATAAGAAGAACGGTATTTCATCTTGCCAACCAAACGAACAAGCTCATGATGCAAGCCATGTACCCCTAAATCTATGGTGGTTCGTTTGCCCACTTCAACAATATCTTGCTCAATTTGTTTCTTCACTTTTGCCACCACTTCTTCAATACGTGCCGGATGAATTCTTCCATCGGTAACCAATTGATGCAATGATAGTCGAGCAATCTCGCGACGCACTGGATCAAAACCCGAAATAATGATAGCATCAGGAGTATCATCAATGATAACTTCCACACCTGTGGCAGCTTCCAATGCTCTGATATTTCTTCCTTCACGTCCAATGATTCTACCTTTTATTTCATCATTTTCTATGTTGAAAATAGAAACAGAATTTTCGATAGCATGTTCAGCAGCAGTACGCTGTAATGTTTTTATCACAATTTTTTTTGCTTCCAAATTTGCCGTGTCGCGAGCTTCTTCAATGATTTCGCGAATATTGTTTGCAGCCTCTGTGGTAGCTTTTGATTTCATCATATCCACCAATTGCGCTTTGGCTTCCAAAGCAGACATACCTGAAATCACTTCAAGTTTCTCAGCATGTTGCGATTTAATCTGTTCGAGGTCTGATTGTTTTTTATTCAATAAATCAAGTTGATTGTTCAAATTTTCCCGTACCGTGCTCAATTCTTTTTCCTTACGATTGAGTTCTTCAATTTTTTGAGAAACCAAACCTTCTTTTTGTTTGATGCGATTTTCGCTCTTCAGTACGTTGTTATTCCTTTCGTTGATTACTTGTTCGTGCTCAGATTTCAACTGCAAAAGTTTCTCTTTTGCTTGTAGCATCTTTTCTTTCTTTGTAACCTCTGCTTCACTTTCTGCGTCCCGTATAATCCGTTCCGCTTTCTTTTCGATTGATTTGCGTATGAGTGTAGCCATGATTAATCCTCCAATAAGAAGACCAACAACTACCCCAACAATAATAATGATTAAATTTTCCATGTTTGTGTTATATATATTTAGTATTAAGATAAAAAAAACCCGCATTAGATTCAAAAGAGTTTAGAATAAACCCCAAAACAGCATGGTTAGAGCCGCCTACTTTGTTCGAACTTCTACTGTCCCTTTACGGAATTCCGTCTAACGACGAACTGAAGCCTGTTCTTGTATTGCAGAGCTAACTCTAATTTGACAAATGTTGAGTTTATCAAACGATGTATTTGAATTAATGCGGGTAATGTGTTAATATTCAAAGAACGCTAATTTTTCTATAGATGTTTGCTTAATAGGGCATCAAGTTCCAGCAATTTATCTTTTAATAGTGTATTGTTATATGTTTTCGAATGTTCATAATTCAATGCACTTGAAGTATATTGTAATGCAATCATCGCTAACAAATCCTGTTTATCTTTGAATGCATAGTTTGAAGCAAATTCCTTTAATTTTTCATTTATCAGTTTTGCTGCTTTCCTTACAACTTCTTCCTCCTGCTTGTCAATGGTCAATTTGTAACTCCTGTCACCTATCATTACCGTTATCGAAAATTCTTCCATACAACATCAGGTATTTTTTTGATCAACTACTTGTTTAATAATGCCAAACATCTATCAACCTCCCGCAAAAGTTCATTAATTCTTAATTTCGCTTTTGTTTTATTTTCTTCTCCTGTTATAGAGTTTGTTATTTTTAAAACTGTATTTTTTTCTTCTAAAATTTTAATTCGTAATTTATTTTCTTCTTCTTTTTTTAATAATTCCATTAATTGAGCATTAATTTCCCCATTTTCCTTTTCTAAAACGGAAATTTTTTTCAACATTTGAAGTGTTTTGTACTCAACGCCAGACAACAAAACAGATAAATCTTCCATACTGCTCTAATTTTTTAACTTACAAAAGTACAATTATTATTTATGTAAAAGCAAATATTTTATTTTTTTTTTGTACTTTTATGCCATATTTTTTTTAACCATTTTTTTTAAATCATTTAAATAATTGAATTTCAGATGACAGAAGATTTGCTCCATTATATTTGGAAATTTCAGCGATATATTTTTTTTTCAAAAACAGAAGAAGGATTTCCGTGTGAAATCATTTTTCAAGGAAATCATAACCTTAATGCAGGTCCCGATTTCTTAAATGCAAAGATTCGAATCAACAATACCCTCTGGGCAGGAAATGTAGAAGTCCATCTCAAATCTTCCGATTGGTTCGCCCACAAGCATCATACCGACAAAGCCTACGACACAGTGATTCTGCATGTCGTGTGGGAACACGACAAACCTATTCTCGACAAAAAAGGCAATATCATCCCTACTTTGGTACTTAAAGACAAAGCAGAACCCAATTTAATAAACAAATATCAGTACTTCCTCGAAAACAAAAACTGGATTCCTTGCGAAAATTTAATTTCCACTATAGATCCTTTCAAAGTTTTTTCATGGCTCCAATCCATGTCCATCTCACGATTGCAGAAAAAAACAGATGCCATCTTCCAAAAACTACTCCTCACAACCAACAATTGGGAAACAGTTTTCTATGAAATGCTTGCCCGAAACTTTGGTTTCAACCTAAATTCCGACACCTTCGAATTACTCGCAAAATCTTTGGATATTAAATATATATCGAAACATAAAAACAACCTTTTTCAGATAGAAGCCATGCTTTTCGGTCAAGCCGGATTGCTCGATTCCGATTTTGCTGACTACTATCCAAACAAACTCCAAAAAGAATACCGCTATCTTCAACATAAATTCAAGTTGGAACCCATCGAAAAACATCTTTGGAAGTTCCTGCGCATACGTCCGAGCAACTTCCCAACCATCCGCATTGCTCAATTTGCTTCTTTAATTCATAAATCATCAGCACTTTTTTCAAAAATAATTGAAGCAGAAACCATAAAAGATTTGCACGCACTTTTCACTGCCGAACCCTCTGAATACTGGCGTCTTCACTATATGTTCGACATGCCTTCAACCAAAAAAATAAAGCATCTCGGACCCGCTTCCATAAATTTATTACTCATTAATACCATAATTCCTTTTATATTTGCATTCGGAAGTTTCAAGAACGAACAAAAATACAAGGATCGCGCCTTAGATTTTTTGGAAGCCTTGAAACCCGAACAAAACAGTATTATCACCCATTTCATCCATGCCGGCATCCAACCCCAAAGTGCCTCTCAATCCCAAGCTTTGATTGAAATGTATCATAACTACTGTTCGAAAAAGAAATGTGTAAACTGTAGTATTGGAGATGTATTGCTCAAAACAATTGATTAATGTATGATTCGCAGAAATAGCTTTATTAATAAAATTTTTTATGCCATTCTGATAATTTTTCTGATTATCACCTCGGGCACTGCGGGCTATATCCTCATCGAGCACTACAGCATTTTGGATGCCCTCTACATGACTGTTATCACCGTTGGCACTGTCGGTTTCCGTGAAGTAGGCGCACTTTCCTCTTATGGCAAAGTGTTCACCATCATCCTCATCATAGTTTCCATGGGCGTGTTGGCATATTCTTTTTCCTTAATCACGAGTTATTTCGTCGAAGGCGAACTCGGAAATCTTTATCGAATTTACAAAACAAAATCAGGAGTAAAAAAAATGAAAAATCAAACGATTATTTGCGGATATGGCAGAAACGGTAAGCAAGCAGCCATCAGATTAACAGCCCACAAAGAACACTTTGTGGTCATTGACAACAATCACGAAATTGTGGTCAAATACGGGCTAAAAAACATCGTATTTGTCGAAGGCGATGCCACCCTCGACGAGATATTGATCAACGCAGGCATCCAACATGCCAAAGCCCTAATTACCACCCTGCCCATTGATGCCGACAACATGTATGTCGTTCTCTCTGCCCGCGCTCTCAATCCAACTATCCGAATCATCAGCCGTGCCAGCAACGAATCCGCACAACAAAAACTAATCATTGCAGGTGCAAACAGCGTCGTCATTCCCGAAAGCGTTGGAGGGGCTCACATGGCTTCCTTGGTCATCAACCCCGACATACTCCATTTCTTCAACATGATTTTCATCCCGGGCGAAGACTCTCCCAACTTAGTCGAATTCACCTGCTCCAACATGAATGCCGAATTCCAAAACCGAACTATCGAAGAACTCAAAATCCGCATAAAAACAGGTGCCAACATCATCGGACTAAAAACCTCCGACGCCAAATTCATCATCAACCCCGCTCCCAACACCCGCCTCCTGCCCGATTCCAAACTATTCGTCCTCGGAACCCCCGAACAAATTGAATACATGAAACTCATACTGTCGAGTTGATTCCTGCTTTTTGATAAGTTGAATTTTAATACTGAAACATTTACGTATGAAAGTACTTTACATCGGTAGTTTAAAATCCAACATACAAGGTAAAAATGATTGCTTGTATGTGCCTGCAAATCTCATTTTGTTTGATGAGGTGGAAAACATTTCCCAAAGCGGATTTTTTGCACTTATGTTTATTCATTTAGATAGTTGGAATGAGATGAACGTGACATCTGCAGCTAAGTTTCTATTTGAACCCGAACATGTTGTTGTACAGCTTGCAAAATCGCTCCAAGAAAGTATAAAGTATTATCAAAAAACAGCTAAAAAAAAGAACAAACTTGTTGAAGAAATGCGTTTTATCAGTAGTTTTAAAAAAAACTATACCATGTTAAAATTGGAGATAAAACGAAAACTTGAATGGTTAATTGAAGCATCATATATTAAGCCGTTAATTGGTTTTATTGAAGATAAAACTTGGCAATCCTGTAGTTACGATTTTACTGTTTTAGAAATTAAAGAGAGCCCATATATTGGTGAGATTGCCTTTTCTCTGATTGAACGCAAACATATTCTTGCCTTAGATTTTTGTATGGAGGATCACTTTAGCTTCTCCCCAATTTCATCAATCAAGTGCGATGAGGCAATTCCCGATTTTATTAAAATCCCTATATGGAACCTACCTTTGTTAGGTGGCATGACCCATCAACAAATAAAATATACCCGACAAGATCTACAGCCAAAGCTTCTTGATTTTCAGAAACAATTGAACGAACTTTATGAAGATTTGGTCAAAATAAACTATTCCAAAGATAACTTCGAGCAAATAGTGCAGCTCTGCAACCAAAAACTCTTACATCAAATTGAGCCAATTCAGAAAACAATTGATGCAAGTTTATACATCAGTCAACACAAAAATATGAACCCTGCCGAACATGGGCTTTATTTCAATATAGGCATCACCTCTGCCGCAACAATTGTCAATTATTTCGACAAAGGCAATATTATTGAGCCTTATGTAGCCACCGAAATCAAACAACAAGTCAAAAGATATATGGATTTGAATTCAACTTTTATTTTTGTATATTACACAGTCAATCCACCGCTTCCAAAAAATTAAAACAAATCCTACCCAAGCATGAAAACACATTATATAATCAGCACAGAAAGTTCTGTTAATTTAATAAATGATGCGGCTTACATCCGACCCAATTTATTGTTTTTCGACCACCTAAAAAATTCTTCTTATTGTGCCTTTCATATTATGATTTATCGCGCTATTGATGATATAGAATATGAATATCTCCTTCCTTTAACGCCATTCTATTATAATCATGAAGCAGTTACGGAGGAATATATGGAACAACTTTTTAGTTATTTTAAAAAGTATAAACAAATATCGAAAATACCACATAAGAACCAACTCCAAATGCGTGTTATACTTACATTTAGAAACACCATGAGCCAACATAGAAAAGGTATGAAAGAAAACATAACATATCTTTTAAACCTATACAATCTAATGGAATTAGTAAACTTTGCCGATGAAGAAATTTGGGAATTAGACTTTCTCGACTTTATGGATGATACCAACCATGAAGATTATTATATCCCGAAAATAGTGGATTCAATACTAGATATAGATGAAATTCTATCATTCGATAGCTGCGTAGATGAATTATTCTCAAACACTTTGCTCACATCAAATCAAAACAAAGCCACTGATTTTATTAAGATACCTCTATGGAAATTGCCTCCCCTACACCAAATGACCAATGCCCAATTAACCTATACATCTAAGGATTTCAAATCTATTTTGGCTGATTTTCAAAAACAATTAGCTCTCCTTTCTGCTGATTTAGTAAAAACAACTTTCTCAGAAAAAAACATGCCGCCAATAATAGAAATGTGTACCGGGAAGCTTTTGCATTTTGTCCAACCAATCCAAAAATCCATAAACGATAGTTTGTATATCAGTCAATATAAAAACAAATTTTCCACCACAGAAGGCATCACCTTATGTTTAGGCATAACTTCAGTAGCAAACCTAATCAATTATTTTGAAAAAACCTCCGTGGTCAAGCCCTATGTCGCTTCCGAAATCAAACAACAATTGAGCCGACACATTGATTTGAACAGCACACATATCTTTGCCTATTATGAGATATATCCATCTCCCGAAACAATCACAAATTGATTATTTTTAACATAGAGAAATTGCAATAGTTTTTTCAATTATTGCAATTTTTGCATTATGCATTTTTGCAATTATTCTTTCATAAACTTTTTTATAGTAATACCGTTTTTTGAGTTTATTTTCAGAAAATACATTCCTTTTGAGAAGTTGGAAATATCAATTTTAGTCTTTTCAAATTTTAGATTGTGATTCATTATTAATTGACCTTGGATATTATATATTGAAATTATCGCATCCATACTTGAAGCAATTTCAACAGTTAAATTATCTTCAGCAGGATTTGGATAAATTAATAAGTTGTTTTCTTTATGCTCTTCATTAATTTCCGTTATAATCAAACATGGATCAATGGATGAAGTACTACCTAAGCCAATTGTAACAGGGATGCGGCTTTCAATGCTTCCTGTATAAATGTTAGTGCCAGAATAAACAGTAAACGGAAATTTCATGACGCTAAAAATTGCATGACCTGCATCGCAGGTGGAATTGCCCAGTAAATCAGTTTTTACAACAAAACCTCCTACACTGAAATTACCTGTCCATCCAACTAATACATTTCCTCCATCATTTGTTTGTGCCATATTATATTCGTAAATTTGTGTGAATGAATTATTGATTGCTTTTTTTCCATATAATTTCGTCCAGAGAGTATCCCCCAATTCATTTGTTTTGATTAAAATTGCAAAGCACCCCGTCTTCATATTAGTATCTTGCTCTATACATCCACCAATAATATATCCTCCATCGGAAGTTTGCCTAATATTGCTCATCCAACCTCTACCATAATTAAAAATAAATGATTTGGTCCATAAAGTATCACCGCTTGAATTTAATTTAATAAGAGGAGATTGCAAAATAAGATTATGGGTGTCATCAGTGTTTCCAAGCATCATATAGCCACCATCGGACGTTTGAATTACAGATATGCTATAAGGATAACTATCAAATGAAGATTGCAGGAATTCTTTTGTCCATAAGGTATCCCCTACAGAATTTAATTTTACAATGAACATTCCACCAGGTATTCCATAAATAGATGAAAAACCACCAACGCCAGTAAGAATATACCCTCCATCATTTGTGATTTGGACATCATTAAATGTAGTATAAGAATGTGCAATAAGTGTTTCAAATGTTTTTGACCATAATAAATTCCCATTGGCGTCAACCTTTATTAAATATGCGCTTTCAATACCATGAATTTGACTGATTGTCGCCCCGGAAATTATAAATCCACCATCGTTGGTTTGTCTAACTGAATAACCTTCATTCCATGATGAACCGTTATAAGCGATATAACATTTAGTCCATAGTGTATCACCGGTTGCATTGGTCTTGACCAGATAGACCCGGGCATTCATGGTATAAGGTGAAAAAGTCTTTAACCTAATAGTCCCTACTGCAATATAGCCGTTATCTGAAGTTTGGTGGATAGCAGCTAAATAAATCTGTAATATATTAGTATCACCAAATTTTTTATTCCAAATAGCATTTCCATTGGCATCCAACCTTAGCAAATAACTATTTGGAGAATCATTATGTCCAGCAAGAATATATCCTCCATCATTTGTTTGTTCAACAGAGGAAAATGTATAAAAGTTAGGTTCATTCGAATATATTTTTTGAAATACAGTTTGCGAACCAGCAAAGTTTGCAAATGCTATAAATCCCCAAAAAAGTAAAATTATTTTTTTCATTTTTATTATTATTTGACTTTTTAAGTATTAGTTAATCTAATAGCTATCGCAATGAAACATTATTTATCTGTGCAGCTATTTGTCTAAAGTATTGTTTTCGCATAGTGTATAATTCTTCCAATGCACTATTGCTCCAACATCTACGTTATTTATTACGCCAACCCAACCAATAAGAAGGCTTGCCGCCATAAATGCCAAAATTTTTAGCAAAGATAAATAATTCCACAACACAAAAACAATATCATCCAAATAAAATTCTATTTAACTACTGAAGTCCCCCATTATAATAAAATCCCGAAGTGATGACAATATTATAAGAGCATAAAATGCAGAGAATACCAAAACATAGAATGGGTGATATGATAATATCATCCCTTCAGGATTTTATACGGAATTGTCTGAATAACATTCTATAATAATTTTAGTTTTTTGGACTTTTGCGTAACATCAGTTATTCAATAATTTTCAATACACTAAATGTTATATCATCTTATTTCAAGGCATTGTAACAACTTCTGGCTTTTATTCTTCATTTTTCAATTTTGATTCTATTTCAAATTTCAGAAGAGGTTCACAAAAAATTTGCCTTTCGCAAATAATGATAAACTGAGGCTGAAAAGGGCATAGTGCATTTAAAAAAGATGAAATTGATGTTGACGAAAATGTAATTCAAATGTACTAAAAGTTCATTCGAGTGTACTAAAAGTTCATTC
>CAIWVT010000337.1 GCA_903916135.1 uncultured bacterium | reverse complement strand
TGCGTTGTTATTGCTCAAACATTTGTCGCCTATCTTGTCTTGGGAGGCATTAATGCTTATTACGGAATTCCATTGCCTTATGATTCCGTTTTTAATTTAGTTATTACATCTCCAACAATTTATATTCTTAGTATTAAAATTATTTTCAATCTGTTTTTAGGATTTATGGCATCTGCGTTAGCAAAAAAAGAACAGAAAAATAGATTTTTGTGGTTTCTGTTCACTGCAATTTTTGGATTATCGGCTTTTGCGATTCTTTATCTAACCATAATTCTTGAAAAAATTAATGCGATTAAGATGAATATGGAAAAGTAATTACGAATTTTTATTTGATATTTAAGTATTAAATTAAAGGAAGCATTTTATGGATAATCAAGCCTTAACAATATTTGATTTCAATATCTTGAAATGGACAAAACAAATAGTATTTGTTATATTTTTTATGACAAGTGCCGTCCTATATGGACAGGATTCATTAAATCATAAGAATAATTTGAAAATATCAATCCTTAGCTTCGCTGATAATGCGAAAATTCAATATGAGCGAGTCATCAATAAAAATTACTCCTTAGATTTGACAGCTTCATTTTATTATTTACAACCATTTATGGGTTTAAAAATAGAACCATCCTTCAGATATTATTTCCAACATCACGCCCCCGCAGGTTGGTATATGCAACCAAAAATTTCAATAGGTTTTTTTAATGCACAAGAACATTACGACAGAATTCTCAGTACTTTTGATTCAAATAATAGCCTAATGAATGTATTTATTCTTGACGATTCTTTTAATAAATATTTGAAGTTTTATCCTATCGGTGTATCATTAAAGTTTGGAATACAGAAATATTTTGGAAAAAATAAAAGATTTGTCTTTGATTATAATCTCGGACTTCAATTTTCTCCGCTATATTATGCAAAACCAAAGGAAGAAACTGAATATTATGACACCAACGGCAATAGAAATGTTGTTGGTGTGTCACCATCATTAATAAAAGTAGGACTAATGGGGAAAACTATTTATTGGTACGTTTTGGGACCGGGTTCATTTTTCGAGACAAATATTTCAATTGGATATAGATTCTAATCAAACGATTTTGAAATTAAGCATAAGAATATAAGGCATAAGAACTGTAATATTTTTCTGTTGTAACGGATTATTTTATATTTTTGTAGAAAAATAAAAAACAAAATGAAAAAGACATTCAACGTACTATTTATCTCGATGCTGCTTGCCCTTGTGGCTTGCGGACCAAATCAGGAGCAAAAGGCTTTAAAAGCCTCACAAGATTTCAAAACATTTTTGCCGACATTTTTGGAAGCCGCAAAAGCTGTCAAGAATCAGGAAGTTTACCTGCACAAGGACTTAGGTGTATATGTTTATACCAATCCGGGCACGGTTTGCGTTGCAACCAAAAATAATAAAGTAGCAAATATGGATGGGATGAACGAGATTCCTGCCACGAATATTTTCGACAGAAAACCGAAAGGGACGTATTGCGAGGGATACCCGGGCGAGAAAGATGGCTTCTATTTTGTGGAAACGACGAAAGATGATTTGCCTTCTTATTTTGATGTGGAAGGGCAAACAGGCAAGAAAGTTGTGCTGCCTAAAAATTTAGACTATAAAAAGTTTATCAAAGTAACAGTCATCAAGGGCGAATCTTTTTATGTTGAACTGTATTTCACCTTCCTTGATTCCACATGGTATTTGATTGGGCAGAATTTTTGTGATTGCAGTGCGTAATTATGTATGACTATTGATGCGGAGATTGTAAGGCTGATGTGCGAAGTTTGTAAATCGCACTTTAATTGGAAATAATTTATTATTTTTGCTGAAAAATCAAAATATGAGAACTTCTGTACAGTATATAATAGATCAAAAAGGAACCAAAACCTCAGTAATAGTGCCATAT
>CAIWVT010000336.1 GCA_903916135.1 uncultured bacterium | reverse complement strand
TACCAACATGCTTGAGGTACAGATTGCAAATCTCATCCCAAGGAATTAGATGAGCTAAGGTGACCCAGCGATTATCTGACTTGAGGGTTTTCTCGAATGGTGTCTCAAATCCTTCCATTACGAGCTGGTTTTGACTTACATATTTGGGGCTAGGTGCACACGTTTTGCGGGGTTTTTCCATATTTCCTTGCATTTATTTGCACAAATATCGCTATAAATAGCTAAATATCAACGGAAATGATGTTTTTAAGCAGACCCTAAATATATATAACAGCCATGAGATTCAAAATTACATTATGTGCCTTATTCCTTTTTATAGGCTTTTACACCAAATCCCAAAATTATATAACAATTCCTGATGCCAATTTTGTTGCTTGGCTAAATATTAATTACCCAACCTGCATGAATGGCAATCAGATGGATACTACATGCTATTCTATTAAACATGCTGATAATTTAATACTTCCGAATCAAAACATTTCAGATTTAACAGGTATTCAATATTTTACACAAATTAAATTTCTGGATTGCAGTTATAATAACTTAACTAATATTCCTGAATTACCCAACTTTTTAGAACAAATACTTTGCTCATTCAATCAATTGACAAGTCTTCCGGTTTTACCAAATTCCATTCAAAGAATAACATGTGACAATAATCAATTAACTAGTATTCCATCATTACCAGATTCATTAATAAATTTAGATTGTAAGTTTAACCAAGTAACTTGTCTTCCGATTTTACCAAACTCTTTATGGTTTTTAGAATGCAACAAGAATCGACTAACCAGCCTCCCGGTTTTGCCAAGCTTCTTACAAACATTAGATTGTTCTGACAACCAGCTTACAAGTCTTCCAGAAATTCCTGGTACTCTTATTAGCTTGGAATGTGCTCACAATCAACTAACTAACCTACCTTCATTACCCATACATCTGCAATCTTTAGGCTGTTATTACAAACAACTAACAAGTCTTCCATAGCTACCCGACTCTTTATATGGCTTATGGTGCTACTACAATCAATTAATTAATATTCCTGCCTTGCCAGATTTTATTAATATTATATCATGTTTTAATAATCAGTTGACTTGTCTTCCGACATTACCTGTTAATCTTAGATATTTATTATGCTCAAATAACCTAATGACTAGCCTACCTGAGTTACCCAATTCTTTATCAAAATTGGAATGCTTCAATAACCAATTAACCAGTCTTCCTGTGTTACCCAATTCTTTAAAATACTTATATTGTTTCAACAACACTTTAACAAGCCTTCCTGTTCTACCAAATTATTTGATTACGTTGAATTGTTGTAACAACAATATTTCCTGTTTTCCTGTTTTCCCTAATTCTATTGCTCTTGGTTTGTTTAATATCGCCAACAACCCATTCACTTGTTTGCCTAATTATATCAATGCAATGGATGCAACGACCCTACTCACACCCCTTTGCACACAAGGAGATTCCGTTAATAACCCCAATGGATGTATTGGCACGACATTTATAGAAAACCATTTTTTAGCTTTCCAAACAACTCTTTTCCCCAACCCCACTCCCAACTACATCACTATCGAAAAACCCAACACCACCACAAAGACCTTCACCCTCTCACTAACCAATATCCAAGGGCAACTCCTGTTATCTGAAAAAGTTGAAATAGAGAAAACGCACACTTTAGATTTATCTAAATTTCCCAATGGTATTTACTTTCTCAGGCTGCAAAACGAAAAAGAGAATTATATACATAAAGTATTGATACAGAGGTAAAAACAAAAAAAATATAACTATGAAAAAGAAATTATTTAAACCAGTTTTTGTCTTATTT
>CAIWVT010000335.1 GCA_903916135.1 uncultured bacterium | reverse complement strand
ATGGACGAAAAAATATTGGGTTATGAAAAAAGAAAAGAATAAAAAAAAAGAAAAATTTTACAAAAAATTTGTGTAGTTTAAAAAAAACTACTACTTTTGCAGTCCCAATTAAATTCCTCCCTAGCTCAGTTGGTTAGAGCATCTGACTGTTAATCAGAGGGTCGCTGGTTCAAGTCCAGCGGGGGGAGCAAAGCCGCGCAAGCGGCTTTTTTTATATTTTGACGTTTAGGATTATGAAAAGCGCTGTTTTACAATAAAAAAGCAATCAATGAAAAAAATTTTAGGGATAGGGAATGCACTTGTTGATATAATGACAATTTTAGAAAACGATATTTTTTTGAATACATTTAATTTGCATAAAGGCAGTATGCAATTGGTGGATGGTGATTTCTCTTTAAAAATTCTTACTCATGCTGAAGAGATGAAAAAAGAATTATCATCAGGCGGCTCGGCAGCAAATACAATTCATGGTTTGGCTAATTTGGGCATGTCAACATCTTTTATTGGCAAGACCGGAAAAGATAATTATGGTCGTTTTTTTGCTGATGATATGCGTAGTATCGGTATCAATCCGGTGCTTTTTGAAGGAAATGCCGAAACAGGATGTGCAATTGCATTGATAAGTCCCGACTCGGAACGCACTTTTGCCACTTATTTAGGTTCGGCGGTTGAATTAACTGCGGATGATTTATCCGAAGAACTATTTAACAATCACGATTATTTTTATATTGAAGGTTATTTGGTTCAAAACAGAGAACTTATTTTAAAAGCTATTCAAATTGCCAAACGATTGGATATTAAAATATGTATTGATTTAGCAAGCTATAATGTGGTGGAACAAAATCTTGAATTTTTAAAAGATATTGTTACGAATTATGTTGATATTGTTTTTGCAAATGAAGAAGAAGCCAAAGCTTTTACAGGAAAAGATCCAGAAGACGCGTTGAACGAAATTGCAACGATGTGCGAAATTGCCATTGTCAAAATTGGAGAGCGGGGTTCGTTGATAAAATTTGAAGATCAGATTTATAAAATCGAGCCGATAGAATGTAATTGCATAGATACAACAGGGGCTGGAGATTCTTATGCAGCAGGATTCATTTATGGATTATCGTGTGGATATTCTCTTGATAAATGCGGTGCGATTGGGTCGCTTATGTCGGGGAAAGTCATTGAAGTTATCGGTGCCAAAATGAACGAATCTCAGTGGAAAGAAATAAAAAATCATATTTCTAAAATTGCAGAATAAACCTACTATACCATTATTTTCAATCTATAAGCATTAAAAAAGGCATTAATTCGACAGAATTTACTTAAAATATTGGGTAAGGCGGTCTCCTTGTCATTTAAATTTTTATCTTTGCAAACCTTTTTTATAAAAGAGTTTAATTCACAAATAATAATTAACAAAAAAAATGAAGATATATCAAACAAACGAAATTAAAAACATTGCGCTAATTGGAGGCGCAAAAGCCGGAAAAACGACGTTAGCAGAATGCATGCTGTTTGAAGGCGGAGTAATTAACAGAAGAGGTTCTGTTGAAGATAAAAACACAGTATCCGACTATCGTGAAATTGAGTTAGAACGTCAGAATTCTGTATTTTCAACGGTGTTATACACCGAATTTGCAGGAAAAAAAATCAATATAATTGACAACCCGGGCTTCGACGACTTCATTGGCGAGGTGTTTGCTTCTCTGAAAGTATGCGAAACAGCCGTTATGGTGATCAACGAGAT
>CAIWVT010000334.1 GCA_903916135.1 uncultured bacterium | reverse complement strand
TTGACTTTGCCGAATTGTATCCAAATTTGGTTCCTGCTTATGTTAACATAATAGAACTGAAAAAAGATATGGAAGCAGTAGTTATTATGAAATCTATTTTTCGTCAAATGGAAGAGATGACCACACAATTGGAAGACTCTACCATGTTGGCAGGGTTTGACGCATTCACAGCATCATTATCAATTTATGCTGCTGCGAAAGATGCTGCTGCATGCAAGGACTTGAAAAATACGAAACCTTAGATGCCCACCCCCTTGTACGTGAGTTTTTCGGACATCATTTGCAAACCCACCATCCCGAAACCTACCAACAAGCAAACATCTTTCTATACGAATACTTTAAAGGAATAGCAAAGGAACTCCCCGACACCCTTGAAGAAATGGAGCCACTCTTCCAAGCTGTAGCGCATGGCTGCAGGGCAGGGAAACAGCAGGAAGTATATGCTGATGTTTTATGGAAACGGGTACTACGAGAAGGTGATGGATATTTATTTCATAAACTTGGTGCTTTTGGTTCCTTCCTTGCCTGCCTCTTTTATTTTTTTGATATGGTTTGGGAGGTTCCAGCAGCCAATTTGACTGAATATCGAAAAGCCGTAGCTCTCTCGTGGGCAGGTTATAGTTTGCAGGCATTGGGTAGGTTTGCTGAAGCTGCACAGGCAATGAAGGCAAGTTTGGGAATGGCTATAGAACAGAATGATTGGAAAGGTGCGTCGCATGATACCGGAAACCTCTGCGAATTGTATCTTACTGCCGGCAATGTGCCGCAGGCGGTGGATTATGGTAAACTTTCGGTGAAATATGCGGATAAAAGTGAGGATGGGAATATGATGTCTGCTTTTCGAACCACTTATGCCAATGTCTTGAACCAACATGGCGAAATAAAAGAAGCTGCCATTCTTTTTGCAGTGGCAGAAGAAATGCAGAAGAAAAGGCAGCCGAAATATCAGTATTTATATTCTTTGTGGGGTTTTCATTATTGCGATTTGCTAATCAGTATGGGAAAGGTTGAGGAGGTGATAGAGAGGGCGAAAACTACTTTGGAATATGGCAAACTGGGGTATTCATTATTGGATATTGCTTTGGATAAACTAAGTTTGGGCAAAGCCTTTCTACAACTAAATCTGCCAGATTTTGAAAATCCGGCAGATTTCAACACTTCCATCAATTACCTAAACGAGGCTGTAGAGGGTTCGCGAAAAGCAGGAAATTCACAAATGATTCCCTGTGGTCTTCTCGCCCGTGCCTCTTATTACCGCATTTCAAAAGAATACGAAAAAGCGGAAACAGATTTGCAGGAAGCTTTGGAAATAGCAGAGTATGGTAATATGAATTTGTATTTGGTAGATTATCATTTGGAGAAAATGAGGTTGTGCAAAGCAATGGGGAAGGAAGAAGAAGCGGCGAAGCATAGGGAGGAAGCAAGGGTGTGGATAGATAAGACGGGGTATGAGAGGAGGAGGAAGGAGCTGGAGGAGGAATGAAAAATTATTAATGAAACCTGCCTGACTGCGTCACGCAGGTAGGAATGAAAAATTGAGTCTCTTCCGAAAATCACAAAGTAAAAGAATACTATGAAAACACAAGGACACATAGTGCCAAAGCCTTGTTATTCTTTATAAACAAATTTAAAAACTTTGTTTTTCTTTGATTCTTTGTGTCTTTGTGTCTTTGTGCCTTTGTGTCTTTGTGTCTTTGTGTTTAGGTTTTGTCTTTTCAAAGTATTTAAAGTTTAGGAAAAGTTATGAAAATATTAATATTTTGGTTTGGTTTATGGAAAAATAGTTGAATTGATATTTGCAAGACACAAAACAACATTTAGAAGATTAATAATATACTGCGTGGAATCTATTATTTTGCAATTTGATTTTAAATAGAGATATGGATGTGTTTGTAGCAAAGAAATCATGAGTGCGATATTGATAGACTATTAAATAATAATAGAATTAAGTAACAGATAATCAAAAAATAATAACAATCTAAAAAGACGTATAATTAATAGTATGCCGAAAATCAACCACTTACACTACTTCATGTTAACTATTAACTCTTAAAAACCGCCTATTGCTTAACCGATACGCCCGTAAAAAAAACTCCACGAATGAGTTAGTGGAGTCCAATATCTTTTTTTTTAACGGGTTTTTCATTTCCTTAAAGTTTTATTTTCAAGGGGTTATATTCGTTTATTGATTTTTTTTTGGGTATACCTTATATATTTCTTTTATTTTTTCTTTGATTATGTTCTTCAGAAGAAACATTTTCTAAATATAAATATTCAATATCATTAAATGCAATTGGTTCAGTAAAATCTTTAATTTTTATTGATTCACTATCTACACTTTCGAAAACACCCATTGTTCTTTTGTTGTCTTTTTCAAAAATAGTTACTTCAGCTCCAATTATTTTTGGCTTCTGGTTTATTGCCATTACTGCCATAAGTCCTAATAATTCATTTTTTTCCATTTTTATCCTTTCTTTAGTTATTCATTCTTTTTTATATCCTTTTCAAAAATTATTTTTACTCCTGATCTCCTAGCCAAATCAACAAATTGTTTCTTTTCTATTTTATCTTCTTTCATCTCTCTGATATAAACACAATTGTTTTTATTTTTTTTTGCTAATCTTATAATTTCCGCAAAATTATCTTCAATATAAGGTTGAATTATAATTAATAACTCCGCTGTTGCTATAGGTTCAGAGTTAATTTCAAGTTCATTATATAATTGATAATAAAGGGCTACATCGTACTTTTTATCAATAAATCTTTTTACCAATGTATAGCTTTCGTCTAAATCAAAATTAGAAAAAGCTTTTTGATAAAAAACCAAACAAAAACTATCATCGTAGAATTGTTCTAGCATTTCAAATTTAATTTTTTCATTATGTTTCATATCCGCTCCTTTATAATATCAGCCATAACTTTCATAACCTTATCTACGTCTGTTTTACTATAAGCTTCTTTATCATCTAAGAAATAAGTAACGGGTACTCCAAAAAAAGTAGCAATATCAATTAGGGTTTGGACTTTCATGGTATTTTTATCCATTGCGTCTCTAAGCCCATGTCTTGACATTCCCACAGCTTTCGATAGTTTAATCATGGTCGTTTTAGTCTCCATCATTAGGGTTTCTATTTTATTGTTATACAGCATGGTTAATAACTTTGTTGAAAAAAAACTACATTTACTTTAATTAAGTGGTCAAAATATACTACTTTTGTCCTGTAAAGATAACAAATAATCAATTAACGTACCAAAATAAAATTATGAAAACGGAAAAAAAAGTTCCTGCCGAATGTGTTCTATTCAAGGAATGGTTCGACAATTTGCCCTTTTCACAACGTCGCGGCATCAAACAAATAATCGCTGACAAATGTGAAATACAACTCACCAGTGTGGACAATTGGCTCTATGGTCGCTCAAAACCCAACAAAGGCTATCAAGTCTTAATCAATGATGCCGCACAAGAAAAAATATTTAATGTATAACCAAAAAAAACTAAAGACATGGTAGAAATTAATGAAAAAATCGCATCACACGAAAAGTTAATTAAGATATGGAAACCCCGAGCTAAAGAACTTAATGACAATAAATCTAAAAGGCAGTTTCGCTTTATGATTAAATTGCTTAAAAGCAACATAAAGTATTTTGAAGAAGAAAGTAATAAACTCTAAGAATTAAAGACATGGAAAAAAAATATAGAATATATGCTGATAGTGATATATCATTTTCCTTTTCTTCTCACGAAATGGCAATAAGCGAAGATTGTTTAAAACATAGAGAAGATGAATTTTTAGGATATACCGATGGAAGCAAAAAAAATTATAAAGGTAACTCTTATATAATTTATATAACAATTGATAATGATAAAAGATATATTGATATTAGAGAAATTTACCTTATAAATAATGCTACTAATAAACGTGCATATCTTATTGAAATTTTAAGTTATAAAGAACTTTTAGATTTTTTACCTTTTATTAATTGTAGTATGAAAGATGAAAAGGAAACCAAGCCATCATGCGAACTTTTAACAGCAGAAAAAGCTCGGGAAATTACTGACGCTCATTATAAAGATAAAGCGGCAAAAGCTAAAGAAAAACAAAAAGCATTGACTATGCTACTTAAAGATATTGAAACGCGCGCAAATGAAGGCTACAGTAAAATGAAAAAAACACATCTATATGAAATTACTATATCCCAGTTACAAGAATTGGGCTTTACAATTAATTATAGATTTGGTACTTTTTTTATTAGTTGGTAAAGATGACCTATCCCTACCTAGTTCCCGAGCGCCATTCTTTGCCGATACTCGGCTTAGTGGCTGGTCTGCTTCCACTCAGTTTGGATGTGGACCTTCACCCTGTGTTCCTTTACCATGTTCAAGGTAAAGAACAAATCCTCTATATCGAAAATGATAAAGAACGCATCACCATCACCATCGAACGCACCCTAAAACCTGGCAGAAAAGCCGCTGTACCTGCAAAACCAAAAAAAAATACTAAAAAAAAAACTGCTTCGAAGTAATTCTTAATTCTTAAATCTTAAATCTTAAATGAAAATGCACTTCAAAGAATTCATCAAACATCACCTAACAGCCGCGCAGTTCGCTAAGCTAGCTGCGCTCATGGGCATCACACAAACCCGATGCACCCGTATGCTCAATGAACCCCAGCGCATGTCTGCGCCCGAAATCAAATCCATCATCAAAATCATCAACAAACCCGAAATCTCACCTGAGTATCTCATCACCGAGTTCAACTGTGGCACCAAGGTCCTCACCATCGAATCTTCAAAAGAACTCATCGCAAATTGGGTATTCCCGGTATAATTTTTCATTTTTAATTTTTCATTTTTAATTAAATTAATCATGTCAGCAAAAAAGCAACCACAAAAAAAACAAGCTCCTCCGCCACCTCCTAAGCCGTCCCGCATGGACATCGTACTCGATGCCGATAGGCAGGCTATCATTGAAAAGCTCTCTGCTCAATTGGGCATCAAAGCGAACACTAAGATATTGTTCCATTGTGCGGAGTACTATCTCAATGACAAACCAAAGCTTCAGAAACAACTCTCTGAACTCAACACCGAAAACAAACTCCTAAGAAATGAACTTTATTCAGTAAATAGCAACGTTTCTTCCTTCATGACGGTATTAGACAACCTCAAAAAATCTGTCACCGGCATCATCACTGAAGATGAATCAAAAGAATCTAAGCCACTGTGGCAACATGTTATGACTAACTGTCCCAATTGCAAAGAAACCCTCACTCAATATGATATTGAAAGTGGTATATGTCCTGAATGTTCTGCAAATCTTCTTTATTAATTTTTCATTTTTCATTTTTAATTCTTAAATATATGATGACTGCTGATCAAGCCCGTGAATTGCTTAAAAGTTCACTTGAATCCTCGGAATTTCAACTCGAAAAAATCAATAATAAAATTGAATCAGCCTGTAAAATGGGTGATTATTGGACTAGATTCACTCTTACAGGTGATGAAACTTCCCAAGATATTGTTATTTCCCAACTAAGAAAAATTGGTTATAACGTTAGTGGTAACAATAGTTCTAATATTATTTGTATTAGTTGGAAAGAGTAAATTTTTCATTTTTAATTTTTCATTTTTCATTCTTAAATAAAATCACATGGAATTCACACTCGACAAAACAAAAATAAGCCTGTTACGCACAGGCATAATGCACGTACAAGCAGAATTAACTCGTATGCTTGACGCATTGAATAACGAAAAACTAAACTCATATCCTGATCCTTTAGTTGTGGAATACCTAACCAACCAAATTGAGATCACAACGGATATATATACCTGGCTCTTTTATCTGGGCGATGCAAATAAAATCGTTCAAATCAAATCTACCTAATAACGGGTTTATACATTAACCGGCAGCCACGATCCGCACTGGCGCCATCAAAAAATAACGGTAAAAAACAAAGGCGACACCGGCAAAGCTTCAAATTATTAACGTGATTTCATTTTAATTCATACGGTTGCTGAGCGAAGTCGAAGCATCATTTTTCATTTTTAATTTTTCATTCTCAACAATGACCACAACCGACATCCAATTTTTCAAAAGCCTTCTAGCGATACGCTACCGACTCATTCAGATCGGCGTATCCAAGAATGGACTCACTGATCAGAAAGTTGGTTTGCTCATCGAGAAAATCGAGCGCATCCTGTCGCCTCATGCCTTAGCTATCTTCATTCGCGAAAACATCAAGGACCTATTATTATTGCCTCCTGCTCAAAGTCAAAAAACCATAGACCAAATCAACAAACTATTTGATGAATCAATTGAAATCCTAAACAACGAACAAAATGGATGAAACGAAAGAAACGATTGAATGTAAATATTGTAATGTAATTATTTATAAGTCTGAATTAAGCCTCCATATAAATTCCATTACTCATTTTAATAATGTACAAAAGAAAGCAACTCCTGAAGAAAAACTATTTATTTGCATGAGTCGCCTTACAGATCATTTTATGGAACTTAAAAATAAATCCAAATAGCCTAAAACCTAAAATCCTAAATATATGTCTCAAGAAGAAAAAGCAAAAATCATATCTGAATTTATATCAAAAGAAATATTATCTATTGTTCACTTTCTGGAAATAGAAATTCTTGATTCTTTTGAAGCTAATTTTGAATATGATGGAAAAAAATATCATGTAGCACTGATTAAAGAAGGTAAAGTAAACGGAATAGACTTCGAAGTACATCCGAATTGATCCTAAATAAAAAACCTAATCACTAACAGTCTAATAGCCTAAATCCTAAAAGCCTCTAGTAAATGCAAAAAATAGAAATCCAAACAATCTGGGATTACACCTCCAACGGTCAAACCATCATCGAAGAAATTTATCCATCTTCTACTGATGGTTTCAACCGTAGAAAAAGCTTTAAAATCCGTAAAGATGACACGAAACCCTCATGCTCTGTATTCCGTGCCAAAGGCTCCGACGTATGGCTTTTTCAAGATAAAGGCGGCAACGATACCAAAGCATATAACGGCATACAGTTGCTTGCAGTGGTCAAAGGTATTGATTTCACTGAAGCTCTCAACTTCTGCTACGAAAAATACGTGGAAGGTAAAGTAGCTTACATGGACAAACCTATACCCGCTGCAAAAATCACCAAAACAGGCATTAAATCGGATGCTATCACCGTCGGAGACTCTTTGCCCTGGACGGATGCCATGCTGCTTTTGTTTGGTCCCGATGTCAAAAAAGAACATGCGGACGCTTTTAACCTTTCACCCATAAGCCACTATGTTACAAAAGAAGGTTACAAAATAGAAGCCACGCCCGAATACCATATCTTCTACTATAACTATGGCACCTTTGGTAAGATATATCAACCCATGAGCCTCGAATATCGTTTTATATATGTCGGTACCAAGCCCGATAACTCTATATTTGCTGACAACCGCACTGCCAAGCTGCTCAAAAAAGTTTCCAAACATCAAATCCCTGCCGATTCAAATGATGACTTCACCGATCCTGAAGACACCGGACTTTTTCATCTGATCATCTGTACCGGACCTTCCGACGCTATCAATGTCTATGCGCAGGGCTATCCTGTCGTTTGGCTGAACTCCGAGACGGGTATATTCAGCGACTATCAATATCATCTGATGAAAAAGCTGCTGAATAAAAAAACCAAACTCAACACAGCTCCCGATGGACATTTATACCTGCTCCCGGACATTGACCTCACGGGTATTCGCATGGCTACCAAAGTAGCTACCCAATTTCTCGACATCCGTCTTATTTGGCTCCCTGAGCGCCTGCAACAATATAAAACCGACAAAGGTAAACCCTGCAAAGATGTCCGCGATATGTTTCGATTCTATCGCGACGATCGCTTCGATAAAAACTCCTATTTATTCAAAAAACTTGTCGAAACATCCCAACCGCTCATGTTCTGGTTCCGCACCTATGATGATGAGGGTATCCCCAAAGGATACGAAATCAATAACGAATGTGTCTATTCATTCTTAAAAGCCAACGGCTTCTATACCATAGATTCTAAATCCAACAAAAACGAATTTACTTTTGTACATATACGCGAAAACATCGTAACGGAAATTTCTCATAACAACATAGCCAAATATATCAACAATTTTTTAATTTCATACATTAAACATAATTTACAATATTATGATATAAAACTCCTTAATGCCCTTCACCGAACCAATCAGTTGAAGGTCGCCTCACTGTCTAACCTACCACGTATCAAAATAGATTCTATCTGCTACGGTCCCGGATTCGATCACCTGTTTTTCAAAAACTTTGCCGTGAAAGTGACGGCTGACGCTATGGACACTATCCGTTGGGTGCACTTTGAAAAAACAGTGCCCGAACACAAAATCATTGATTTCAACTTCAAAAAACTCGATCCACCATTCACTATTGAATATGATGAGCTTTTTCTGAAAATGAAAGCTGAAGCCGAACGTGAAGAAAAGATTGATCCTAAATCAAAAGCGGCTGTTTATTCGCGCAAACAAGTGGATGAAGTCCCTCACTGGTCACGATATTCTTTGGATATTAACGATAATGATTTTTCACTCATCAAATATATCTTCAATACAAGCCGTATCCATTGGGAAAAAGAAGAAAAAGGGCAGGAGCTTACTGTCGTTGAAAAGTTTGAACAAAAATTAGGTTTTATCAATAAAGTTTGTGCCATCGGATATGGATTGTATCGCTACAAAGAATCTTCACGATCCTGGGCGTTATATGCTATGGAAACGGATGAAAACATTGATACAGGCAAAGCTCAGGGGGGCACCGGAAAATCATTCTTCCTGAAACTCATCTCTCAGGTTCGTAACACTATTGTCATAGATGGACAAAAAAAATCTTTGAGCGAAGACAAGCACCTTTTCGGTCAAGTATTGGAAGGAACCACTGACTTTATCATCATTGATGATTTGGGCTTACATGTACCTATTAAGATACTCTTTGTACCTATCACTGGCGAAATGACCATAGAGCCTAAGTTCATCGAAACTTATAGAATTCCTTTCAAGATGTCTCCTAAAATTGGATTCACATCCAACCATCCCCTAAAGAACATTGATTCATCCATGCGCCGCCGTTTGTTTTTCTGTGGTTTTTCCAATTACTATCATGGTGAGGACCCCATGAAAAACATTCCTGAACGTAATATGCGCACCGAATTTGGTAAGGATTTGATTGATGATTACACTACGGATGAAATGAATAAAACCTACAATTTCTTAGCGTATTGCCTCCAGACCTACCTGCGCTTTCACGATCGCATCAACCCGCCGATGGAAGGCATTGAAAAACGCAACATGCAACATTCCATGGGCGATGATTTCTTATATTGGGCTGATGACTATTTTGGCACCGACCGCCTCGACAAACTACAAGAAAAAAATGAGGCTTTCGAAGCCTTCCGGTCAACCCTTCCTGAATCTGATAAAAAGTACTACAAAATCCGCACCTTTAAAGAACGCCTTTTGATGTACGCCCATTACAAAGGCTACGGATTCAATCCTACCGACCTGATGGAATCCGACTCCGAACGCAAACGCAACGACATA
>CAIWVT010000333.1 GCA_903916135.1 uncultured bacterium | reverse complement strand
TCTATAATTTAAAAACCTATTATGCCCGAAGATTCAAATAATATCGTGTACTCCAAAAACGTGATAGAAGTCATTACGATAGCAAATGACTTGTGCATTTTTCTTGAGGAATTTGATAAATACGACATCGCTTTTTCCTTGCTATATTTGCAGAAAGTGTTGCCACTGCTTTATCTGAAAGGTGCCTTGATGCCCGATATTGAAAACATCAATGAAGAATCCAACGAACGATTCGTTACCCAAGAACAATGGGAAGATGTTTTTAATAAAACCAAAAACAAATTTGGCATCAAAGATACTTTTTATTTCGTGGAGTCCACATTTCAGAAAAGTGCTGAAGCGACCGAAGCAAGCATGGCAGAATGTTTAGCCGATATCTATCAGGATTTAAAAGATTTCTTACTTCTTTATCAAAAGAACACGCTCACAGCGCAAGAAAATGCAGTACATTCCACCAAAGAATTGTTCGAGACGCATTGGGGCAGCAAACTCCTGAATGTTCACAAAGCCATACATTCTTTGTTGTATAAAGCATCAAGTTCAAATTCTTTTCTTGGCTTTTCCTCAAATTAGGCTATGTATCTGCAAAAACTACATCTCACAAATTTCAAGAATTATCCGCTCATTGAGCTTAATCTATCGGATAAGATTAACTGCTTTGTGGGAGATAATGGGGTTGGGAAAACAAATTTGCTGGATGCCATTCATTATCTTTCTTTTTGCAAAAGCTATTTCAATCCGATTGACACGCAGAATATACGACACGATGAAGACTTTTTCGTGATTCAAGGTGTTTTTGTCAAAAATCTTGAGTCTCCCGATTCGCTAATTTGTACGCAGAAGCGCAATTTCAGAAAGGTGTTCAAGATAAACAAAAAAGAATATGAACGCCTCGCCGACCATATTGGATTGTTTCCTTTGGTCATGATTTCGCCCCACGACTCCAACCTTATCTATGAAGGCAGCGAAGAACGTCGAAGGTTTATTGATATTTTTATCAGCCAATTCGACCGTGTTTATTTAGACAATCTCATTAGTTATAATAAAGTGCTGCATCAACGCAACAGTCTGCTGAAGCTTTTCTATGAAAATCGTACCTTTGATATGGATGCCTTAGAGATTTGGGATTCGCAACTCATTATTCTTGGAAACAAAATTCATTCAAAAAGATTATCTTTTATTGAAGATTTTACACCATTTTTTAGTCGTTTCTATCAGTCTATAAGTGGCAACAAAGAGCAAGTGTCCATCACATACGATTCTCATTTGAATGATAATTCCTTTGAAGAGTTATTGGCAAACAGTCTGCAAAAAGATAAAGCAGTTCAATATACCACAACGGGAGTTCACAAGGATGATTTAATTTTTGCCATCAATGGATTCCCCTTACGCAAGTTGGGTTCACAAGGGCAACAGAAATCATTCACCATTGCCATCAAATTGGCGCAGTTTGAATATACCAAAAATTGCAAGGGTTTCAAACCGATACTTTTGTTCGACGATATTTTTGATAAACTCGACAACCATCGTGTGGAGCATATCATTAAGATGGCAACAGACCATAATTTTGGTCAAGTTTTTATCACCGATACACAAAAAGACCGTATCGTAAACACCATGAAGAAAATAAATTCGCCCGGAAAAGTGTTTATTATTGAAGACAACAACGCAACAGAAATTGAATTTTAAATGATGCAAGACGAACGACCTCTAAAAAGTGTGATTCAGCAGTTTGTTGAAGTCTATAGACTCAAAACCAAACTTAATCAATACAAGCTTATTGATAATTGGAGTTTGGTTGTGGGCAAAATGATAGCCAAGCACACCAAGCATCTTTCCATAAAAAAGAAGGTGCTGTATGTCGAAATTGATTCTTCTATCGTTAGAAATGAAGTGTATATGTTGAAATCGAAAATAATGGCAGAACTCAACAGCAAATTTGACCAACAAGTGATTGATGATATTATCTTAAAATAAAACTTTATGAAACTAAAATCGAACTTCAACAAGATTATCCTAATTGCGATTATTGCATTAGTGGCTGCTTCTTGCAACAGCTTTGCGCCCATCAAAGGAAATGGCACGATAGTGAAAACCGATAAAGAAGTAAAGGACTTCACCAAAGTGAGTTTTGAAGGTACCTTCAATGTTTTTATCTCCCAAGCCGAACAAACGAAGCTCGCCATCGAAACCGATGAAAACCTTCAGGAATATATTGTTGCAAAAGTAAAGAGCAACAAGTTGACCATAAAAAATAAAAGAAATCTATCTGCCTCAAAAGGAATTAATATCTATCTTACGGTAGCAAAAATCGAGGAAATTGATGCCGCAGGCGCCGTCATCATCAAATCAAATTCTAAAATTAATGCAGATAAATTGGCGATAGATTTGTCGGGAGCTTGCAACCTAACCTTAGATGTTAACTGCGTCGAACTTCATGCTGAAATGGAAGGCTACACCACGATGAAACTTGTAGGTGCAGCTTCTGTTGCTGATATTTCGGCATCAGGCAGTGCTGAGATTTATAACTTTGACATGCTTTTCGATTATATGAAACTCAAAACCAAAGGCAGTGTCAAAGCAAAAGTAAATGTAATAACCCAATTGGATGTTTCCGTTACGGGAGCAGGAGATGTTGAATATTTGGGCACTCCCGAAGTGAAAAAAGAAATATCCGGTTCAGGAACGGTAAACAAAATTTTTTAATATATGGAAAAAGAACTAACAGTAGGTACACGCATTGACCATGACAAATATGGCGAAGGCGTTGTAAGTAAAGTAAACATTTCGAATTACGAAATCATTTTCGTTCGAGCAGGGAAGATGGAATTCTCCAAATCCAACAAAGATTATGTGGTGCTCAATTTTAACGAAAATGGTGGCGAAAGCACTGCCGCTTCAATTGATTTAGAATCCTTCGAGCAAGTGTTGATTCATTTCTTAGATAAATATGGCGTCTTTCAGGAAGTGATTCCCATGGGCGATAAATGGACAGGCGGAACCCTCATTATGCAACCCGGCAAGAAAGATTTAAAACCGAAAGAAATCCCTATGGAAGCTTTCTTTCACAAGATTGTGATGCTCCGCGACCGCTTGAGAGTCTTGGAACAAAACATCAACAGTCATCCCAAACTCACCGATGAAGACAAAGTGAACATGCAACAGTATATCACCCGCATTTACGGTAGCCTAACCACCTTCAATGTCCTTTTTGATGACAAAGAAGATTACTTTGTGGGAACAGGCGGAAACTAAAATAATTTTGAGGTTTACATTTTAAATAAATAGCAAATTGACATTTAATATAAGTACAGAATATTCACTATGGCTTGCAATTCCCTGCCTACTGCTTGGAGTTGGGTATGCAGCCGTATTATATTTCCGCGAAAAGCGATATGAGTTTAGTAAACTAACTATTCGAATCTTAGCAATATTGCGCACCTTCAGTATTTTTCTGATTTCGCTCTTGCTCCTGTCGCCCATAGTGAGAATGAATACCACTACCAACGAGAAACCAATCATTGTGGTGGCACAAGACAACTCGCAGTCTTTGATGTTTTGCAAAGATTCAAGCGACATCCGCAATAAATATACTGCAGATTTGAAGCAAACCATCGCTGAGCTTGAAAAGGATTATGAAGTGCGCACCTTCTCCTTTGGCGATAAGATTCGTGACAACATCATGGGCGATTTCAACGATAAACAAACCGACTTCTCTCAGTTTTTTGATGATTTCAATGCTCGATTTGCCAACCGCAACATCGGTGCGGTTATTATTGCTTCCGATGGTTTGTATAACAAAGGCAGCAGCCCCGTCTATTTGGCAGAACAGATGAAGTATCCTTATTATACCATTGCCCTCGGCGATACCAATGTGCAGAAAGATGTCATTGTCTCACACGTGAACTATAATCGAATAAGTTATTTGGGCAATCAATTTCCTTTAGAGATAGTGGTGTCAGCCAATAAATGTGTTGGACAAAAAGCCACCTTAACCGTAACAAAAGACAAGGAAACGCTTTTTACAAAAACCATAGATTTCAACTCCCCTCGCTATATCGAAACCATACAAGTGCAGTTTGAATCTAAGCAAGTGGGCATGCAGCATTATCATATCAGTCTGTCACCTTTGCAGAACGAAATCAGTTATGTCAACAACTATCAGGATGTTTTCGTTGAGATCCTTGATGGGCGCGAAAAGATATTGATACTCTCCGGAGCACCCCATCCTGATATTGCCGCTTTGAAACAAAGCATCGAAATGAATAAAATCTATCAAGTGGACGATGCCATTGCCGAGAATTTTGATAAACCTCTTGATGATTATAACTTAATTATCCTACATCAAATTCCGTTCAAAGGAAAGAATCAACTTGGTTTGATCCAAAATATCAACAAACTGAAAATCCCTGTATTGTTTATCATAGGTTCTTCATCCGACATCGCTACGTTGAACACCTTGAAAACTGCCTTAATGATAAAACAAGCAGGCGGAAAATTCGACGAAGGCGCACCCACCATCGCAAACGACTTTGCCTTGTTCACTATTTCGGACGAGCTGAAAAAGGTGAGTGCCAATTTCCCTGCTTTGACCGTGCCTTTCGGCGATTACAATGCGGGCAATTCGCTAAACGTGCTCTTTTATCAAAAGATTGGAAGCATACAAACACAGAAACCCTTAATTATGTTCAACACGGCTTCCGATTCCAAACTTGGACTTATTGCAGGCGAAGGCATTTGGAAATGGCGATTAAACAACTTCCTCCAAACCGGGAATCAAAATGCTTTCAACGAACTCTTCAACAAAATCATTCAATATTTATCCGTGAAGGTTGACAAAGGACGATTCAGAATCAATGCGAAGAATAAATTTCTTGAGAATGAAAATGTGGAGTTCGATGCCGAAGTCTATAACGAAAGCTTTGAATTGATTAACGATCCGGAAGTGCAACTCACCATAACCAATTCGGCTAACAAAAAGTTCCCTTTCACATTCTCGCGCACCAATCATGCCTATCACATCAATGCAGGCGTTTTTCCTGTTGACGAATACAAGTTTGAAGCTCAGGTGAAAGTGGGAGGGAAGCCTCTCACCAAAGCAGGTTTATTCACCGTCATCCCCGTCAATGTTGAATCGCTCAATCTCATTGCCGATCATCAGCTGCTCTTCACCCTTGCCAACAAACACGACGGCAAAATGCTATATCCATCCCAACTTTCTCAATTACCCACCTTACTAAAAGCTCGCGACGATGTCAAATCCATCTCCTACTCCAAGAAAAGCTTTAACGACATCGTGAATCTCTTTTGGGTGTTCATACTCATTGTGCTTCTCCTTGCAACAGAATGGTTCCTCCGCAAAAGATTCGGATCCTATTAGCAATTAAAAGACCATTAATAGCCAATGCCAATCAATGACAAAATGACAATTAATGATTAAATGACTATTAATGACCAAATGACTCAATGATTACTAATGACAACTAATGACCACTAATGACCAATGACAATTAATGACCAATAAATGACCACTAAAAACCCAATATCCAAAACTTCCTACTTCGGACTCATTCCGTTTGGTCTGCAGGTGTTGATATTGGTATCGGATTCCATTGTGGGCACGAATAGCATTATTCAATGGATTTTCCTGGCAGTGGGCATTTTTGGTTTGATGTTTATCTGCGGTTACAGTTGGGTGGCAATCTTCCCACGTTGGACTATTCCTGCCTTAGGTTTTAGTTTCTTATTCACGGTGATGATGGCGTGGGTATCATTTAGTAAAAGCCACAGCTATCTTTCAAGTCTGTGGATGCTCTTACCCATCATCTTGGCTTATGTTGCCGGATTTAGCGTTAAACAAAGCTTCAAACCCTTATACTATTTATTTTGGCTCATCAAAGCCGACAAAAGTTTGATTTTATTTTGGTTTTATGGCTTCCTACCAACCTTCATTTTGATATTATTTGATGAAATCCATGACGTATGGCTCATCCCCATCTTTCTACTCACTACTCTAATCAATGCCATAGGTGCTTTCTTTTATCTCCAAAGCTCCAACAAAAGCATCCGCATCATAGCCTTGTTTCTTGGTGCTTTTGTCTCCTTCGCTATTGCCATTATATATATGGTGAATTATTGGGTAGTAACCTAAACTTGAAAATTACCAATTATACGTTTCAACGTATTCTTCAGCGTAATAAGCTCCTAAAGAATACTTCTTACGCTTTTCATTTTAATCACTTTAGAACAATCTCAAGTATCTTCTTTACCATAAAAGTCCTAATTTATTATTAAAATCCAAGGCGTTCAAAGGTCTATACGAGGCGTTCAAAGGTCTATGCAAGCCGTTCAAAAATCTAAATCGTCATGCAAGCAATCTAAGATAGGGTCTGCTGAAAAACTCAGCGACCACATATAAGC
>CAIWVT010000332.1 GCA_903916135.1 uncultured bacterium | reverse complement strand
TTGCCAAAACAATTCTATAGGCTCCATAACAGCAGCAAATAGCTCAACTGCTAACGCTACGAACTTTTTTGGAATTAATAAGACTGCTACTGCAGGAACCACTACAATAAATTACAATACTATAGGAAGCACTACTACAACTTATAGTATAAATACTACATCAACAAGCACAGGGAAGGCGCAAACTGTTTATGGAATTTACAATCAAGGAGCAGGTACGATTACAGTAAATAATAATACCATAGCCAATCTTAAAAATAGCACAAGCAATGCTACGAACGGCACATTAGGATATATTAATGGTATTGCCTCTACGAATGGCACCAACATAATTAGTAATAATACAATACATGATTTGACCATAGCCAACCGTAACACCTCGGCTTCCAATAATGCCTCCGTATGTGGAATCGCCTTAACTGGCGCCACACTAAAAACTGTTACGGGAAACAGCATTTATGCACTATCTAATTCTTATGCGACCTATGCAGGATACATTTATGGTATATATTTTACCGGAGGGGCAGGGGCTAATGTTGTTTCCGGGAATACAATTAATAATTTATCTTCAACCGGGGCTAGTGCAGCGGCGACTAATGTTACCGGATTGTATTTTATTGCAGGCACAGGTGCTAATGTTGTCCATAGCAACTTTATTTATGGGTTATCAGTAAGCACATCTTTAACAGCAGCCTCATTGTATGGTATTAAAATAAATTCCGGTGTGACTACCTACTACAACAATATAATCAGTCTCGGTGGAAACACTGCCACCACGATATATGGTATTTATGAAACAGGTGCCGCAGGCAATAATAATAATCTATATTTTAATACTATATATATTAGTGGAACTTTGAACTCAGGAGTTACCAATAAATCTTATGCTTTATATAGTGCTGTTACAACAAACACTCGGAATTTTAGAAATAACATTTTTATGAATGCTCGCTCCACAACGGGTGGGTCAAGTTTGCACTATGCCGCATACTTTAATTATACTTCGAGTACAAATTTGACATTAGATTATAACGATTACTATGTTTCTGGTACAGGTGGAGTCCTTGGATACTATAATAATGCAAACAAAACCACACTCCCACTTGTTACGGGGCAGGATGCACATAGTTTGAATACCAATCCTTCTTTCATCACTCCCGGTGCTACTGTAGCAATAGGCTATAAACTTGGAATAGATTTGAATGGTATTTCCGGATTGGGTATAACGACTGATTTTGGATCGAATCCAAGATACAATCCTACCATGGGTGCTTGGGAACATATTTCCGTCAACAAATGGAAAGGAAGTTTAAGCAACGATTGGAATACACCTATCAACTGGACAGCAAACACAGTGCCTGCTGTTGATGCTAATATTATTTTCGATGATGCGCCCCTAAATCATTGCCAAATGGATCAAAATCGTTCCGTAACACATATTTTCATCAACCAATCAACCTATCGTATGGTTACCAATGGATATAAACTAACTGTAAAAGGCGATTTAAACTTTACCAACGGTGCTCAAATTGATGCCTCTGCATCCAGCTCCACTGTGGAGTTTGCCGGTTCTGCTGCTCAAGCTATCCCAACTGGTGCTTTTTACAATAATGCCGTTTATAATCTTACCGTTAATAACACCAACAATGTAACCTTAAATGGGAGCTTACGACTGCTGAATATTATCACAGCTACTTCCGGAAAGTTAGATGCATACAGCAACACACCTACAATCATTTATGGTGGTACAAGTTTACAACACATTGTTGCCGGACGCTATCGCAACGACAGCATTTATAATCTTACTATAGATAATACGGCTGGAGTAACGCTTGACACCAATTTCACGGTCCACAACAACTTTGTCATTAATTCAGGAAAACAATTTAATGTTGCAGCAGGAAAAACCCTCACGGCAATAGGTACGATTACTAATTCTGCAGGCAATTCAGGCTTTGTTCTTAAATCAGACTCAACAGGAACAGCATCCCTACTTCACAACACGAACAATGTGCCTGCAACAATGCAACGTTACATTCCGGGGGCAGTGGAAGATTGGCATTTTCTTTCTTCGCCAATGACTGCTCAATCTATCAGCGGACCCTGGTTGCCTTCAGGCAATTATAGTAATGGTACGGGCTATGATATGTATATTTGGAACGAACCCACCAATTGCTGGATTTACAAACTAAATCCCAATTGGAGCACCATCAATCCAAGTGAAAACTTTGTTCCCGGACGTGGTTATCTTTATTCCTTACAAGAAGTGCATCAAACCAAAGAATTTGCAGGGAATTTGAATAATGCTTCCATAAGCTATGGAATTACTGCCGCAAGCAGTGTTGATAGCCTAAAAGGTTTCAATTTGGTGGGAAATCCTTATCCGTCTTCCATTGATTGGCAAGCCGCTTCAGGCTGGAGCCGTTCAAATTTAGTTCCAAGTAGCACAGGGTATGATATGTGGATATGGAATCCGGCTACTAATAATTATGGAGCCTTCAATTCAGCTTCCGGTATTGGAACCAATAACGTAACTCGTTATATAGCTCCCAACCAAGCTTATTTTGTGCGGGCAGCAAGTGCAGGCAACTTCGTTTTGAATAATTCTGTACGAACTCACGCAGGGGCTAACTTCTTTAAAGAGCCTGAACAAGATTTGGACAAATTTAGTCTCACGGTTGCTTCAGGTGCTGGTTTGGGCTCGGATGAAATCTTGTTAGACTTTGGCAAACCCGAAAATGGAAATGGTGCCATGAAATTGTTTAGTAAGGTGGCTTCGGCTCCAAGCCTATATATGCCTACGACTTCTGATAAATTATCCGTTCATTATTTCACCAACCCTGAAGAAAACCCTGTTGTGCCGGTTAATTATACTGCCGGTTCTGATGGCGATTATGTCATCCAATGTAATTTTGAACAAAGTAGATTTAACATCGTGATGCTCGAAGACCGCCAATTGCATTACATTCAAAATATGAAAATCGCACCCATCTATAATTTCAAAGCAACTATGTCCGACGCTGCAAATCGTTTTGTTTTATATTTCGGACCAGGTGCTAATCCTTATGATAACACACTTCCTGCGCGAATTTATTCCGACGGCGCGCAATTGATCATTGACCTTACGCTGATTACCAAGGAAACCGAAGTGCAGGTGTATGATGTTTTAGGGCAAAAACTTATGCAGACTACGCTACAAGGCGAAAGCGAACATAAACTAAATCTAAACGCTACTACTCAAATCTTAGTGGTGTATCTTAATAATCCTGACGGCACTCTCTGCCAAAAATTGTTCTATTCCACTAACAAATAATACCGTTACTTTCTATATTTTTATCCATACTTCGTTTGTTATAATGCCGAGAGAGTAGCCGTTATTTTCAATTTTACTGTGACCAAGTGAAGCCTTCACTTCAAGTGAAGGCTTCACTAACACGACGGGTAATTTGCATGCTTGGAGTACTTAAAGTTGAAAGTTTATAAAGTTATAAAGTAAAAAGGCTTGCCTCAAACTCCGAGACAAGCCGTTTCATTATCACTACCTCCTGCCTGAGTAACACAGATAGGAAGGTTCACCTAATCACAAAACCTTTCCCCAAATTAATAACTCCGCGTTTTAACGCGGAGCCTGATGAAAACAACACACATAAGGGCTTTAGCCCTGAATAATAACACTACATGTCATGGCTAAAGCCAAGCTTCGCCTACTCTTGCCTGACTCCGCCTTCCACGACACTTTTTGTGCGGGACAGGTGAAAGGCGGAGCTAATCGTTTAAGCCTGATTTCAGTCATCTGATGACTTACTTAGAGGCATGTCTTTACTTTTTTTGTTCAATATTGAAATGAAATGTTTATCTTTGCAGGCAATTTAAACAAATTATACCATTACATAAATCGTATCGGTTTTATCATTAATAAGCATATGAAACTTGACACCAAATAATACAATAATACTATGCAAGCAATAACAAAAGCTTTTAAGTTAGAAGATTTATACAAAGCTTTCTATGGAAGCCGTCCATTGAACATTGATGAACTCGACGAGTTTTATCTTGATGTGCAACAAGCGCGTTCCCATTCTGCTTCCCCCCGTTATAAGATTACAAAGCTTCTTAGAGAGAATGGGCTTGAGGTGAATGCCCATATACTTTTTATCGGTTATAAAGGTTGTGGTAAAAGCACTGAATTGAACCATTTGCAAAAAGATATTGAAGATAAATTCCTCGTGTTGAATTATTCTGTTCATAAGGAATTAGATCCACAGCATTTGAACCACATTGAGCTATTTATTGTAACAATGGAAAAGTTATTCGAAGTGGCAGTTGAGAATAAATTGAAGATTTCTCCAATCTATATGCAAAGGATTTCAAACTGGTTACAGACACAGGAGATCGAGCAAATAAACGAGAAATATATCGGCATGAAGGCAGAAACCGAAGCCGGTGCAGGTTTCAGCATCCCTTATGTCGCAAAATTCTTTGCAAAGTTGAGAGTAAGCGCCAAAACAAGCGGTTCGTTAAAGGAAATGATTAAGCGTAACGTAGAACCACGCCTCCACGAATTGGTTGATTATTGCAATGATTTGATAATGGAAATTATTTTAGACCTCGACCGCATTGGCAAAAAAAACCTGCTCATCATCATTGAAGACCTTGATAAAATACCATTTGAGAGAGCAAAAGATCTCTTTATTAATTATTCTAACCAGTTGGTAGCTTTAAAAGCCAATGTAATTTATACTTTCCCTATTTCCCTTTACAACCACAGCAAATTCAATGTTATTAAATCAAATTTTACGGCAACTCCCGAATTGCCTATGATTAAGGTGAGCGAAAAAGACGGTTCTGATTCGCCGGAAGGCATTGATAGCATGAAGCGCATTGTGAAAGCCAGAATGGATACGGAAAATCTTTTCACCTCTGATGAATTATTGACAAACTTTGTTCGCAAAAGTGGCGGTTGTCTTATGGATTTATTTCTGATGATCATTGAAGCCAAAGATAATGCAATTTACAAAAAACGTAACCGTATTGACGAAAGCGATTTCAGGATAGCATTTAACCTCAGAAAAAAGGAATATGCTAACGGTATTGCCGATTATACCGACGAAGATGGTAACAAAACTCCTGTGACAACCTATTACAATACTTTGGTTGCCCTTGCCAAAAGCAAAAACAAACTACCAAAAAACACGGACGAGATAATGCTGCTGCGCGATAACCTGAGCATCCTTGGCTATAATGGCGAGGGCTGGTGCGATGTACACCCCATAGTGAAGCAGATTCTCATTGAAAGAGGTGAATGGGATGGACAGCAATCCGAAATTTAATATTGACCTTCTTTCGGCTGAATTCATCAAGCTGTCAAGTTTTTTGATTCGGGAAACCGGATATGTGTTTGCCTCCGCTTTGCATCAATCCATCATTCCGCGCATTTCGAACGAACTGATTAGCGAAGCTGCCAAAAAAAACAAAAGGATATTGTTTTTTGTATTCGATACTTTAAGTGATGTCTTCTTACTGGAGCAATTGAGAAAAGCTATTTTAACCCCACCGGGTTTCGATGGACTTATAATAAGCAATCTCGATCAGGTTGTTTCCCCTTATAATCCAAATAAAGATGATATTCGTTTTGATGATAAACGGCAGTTGATTGAATTGAATTTTGCTCGCGAAGAACTGAATAAGCTTGGTGTTCCTATGATATTTTGGGTAAGCGAACAATCTATCGCCCGTATCAACCAATATGCTCAAGACCTTTTCAGGCAACGGCAAATGATGACCATTTATGTGAACACGCTGCCCGATGAGTTTGGTTACCAACAATCGCTCTCCGAATGGTTTAAACCCGCCTATCACAAGCAAGACGATTATGATAAACTGCAACTGAAAATTGCCAACCTGAGAGAGCAAATTCAAAAAGCTCACGATATGGAATTTCCCCGCCGTCGCATTGCCAACGAAATGGTGTTGCCTTTGGCAGAAACCTATTCAGGCATGGAATTGCATACCGAAGCGCTCAATTATTGTAAGGATTACACTGATGATTTCGACCTCCAAAACCCTGCCATCCTCACCTCTTTAGCCGAAATTTATTTTGCTGCCCACCAAACCTCCGAAGCCATAAAGTTTATCACGGATGCTATTGCCATTAAGCAGCAAGAAAATGAATCCGATGCTGATTTAGCGTATGCGTATGGCAAATCAGGCGAAATGTATGCAGAACTTGGCAACCTCGACAAAGCACTCCCCGCTTTCGAACAATACAACACTATTTTTAAAACTCTTTATGACTCCAATCCGCAAGACAGTAGTTATAAAAACGGACTGGCGATTTCCTACTCTAATTTAGGCGAAACGCACAGCGCATTGGGCAATCTGCAGCAAGCTTTGACTTTTTATGAAGAACGTTCCAGATTAGGAAAAGAACTCTATGAAGCATTCCCTAATTATGTTTCATTCAAAAACGGTTTGGCAATTTCATATTCTAAGATAGGCGAAACGTACAGTGCGCTTGGCAATCTGGAAAAAGCATTGACGTTTTACGAAGAACGTTCCCAATTAGGAAAAGAACTTTATGAAGCTTTCCCAAAAAATGTTAAATATAAAAATGGGCTGGCAATTTCCTATGAAAAGTTAGGCAACACTCACAGCGCATTAGGCAATCTGGAAAAAGCATTGATGTTTTATGAAGATGAAACCGATTTATTTAAAGAACTCTATGAGACATTTCCAGCAAATGTCAATTTCAAAAACGGGCTGGCGGTTTCCTTCTCAAAGATAGGCGACGTCCTTAGATCATTGGGGAACCTGGAACAAGCCGTAACGTTTTATAAAGACTCCACCAAATTAATGAAAGAACTCAATGAATCCTTTCCAAAAAATGTTTCTTTAAAAAACGGATTGGCAGTTACCTTTAGTAGACTTGCCTTGGTTTATTATGATTATGAAAATGGTAAGCAAACAGCCCAGGATTACTTTCTGAAAGCCGAAAAATTGTGGGTAGAATTGGTGAGAGATTGCCCACAGTATGCAGAATTCAGTAAGAATTTAAGTTGGGTAAGGAAACAATTGGAGTCATAGTTTGATTTTGTTTATTGATGTTATCTCGTTATCTAATCACTTATATAAAATCTCAAATCTCCGCATCAGATTAATAACTCCGCCTTTCAAGGCGGAGTCTGGTGAAAACCACACATAAGGGCTTTAGCCCTGCATAAAATCATCCATTTCAGGGCTAAAGCCCACTGCTGCTATCTTTGTTCAGCTCCGCCTTGAAAGGCGGAGTTACAACAAAATTTGTATCTTATTCCATATTAATACTTTGTCTATTTGCCAAAGTTGGCAATACCATCTCGGAGACTCCTTTGCCTATATGCCA
Organism: uncultured bacterium; assembly: GCA_903916135.1. Taxonomy (GTDB): domain Bacteria; phylum Bacteroidota; class Bacteroidia; order Bacteroidales; family CAIWKO01; genus CAIWKO01. The sequence goes on along the minus strand of CAIWVT010000332.1, from coordinate 4,476 downwards.
AAGTTGGCAATACCATATAGGAGACTCCTTTGCATATATGCCAAAGTTGGCAATGCCATATAGGAGACTCCTTTGCCTATATGCCAAAGTTGGCAATACCATCTTGGAGACTCCTTTGCCTATATGCCAAAGTTGGCAATACCATATAGGAGACTCCTTTGCCTATATGCCAACGTTGGCAATACCATCTAGAAGACTCCTTTGCTTATATGCCCAAGTTGGCAATACCATCTAGAAGACTCCTTTGGCTATATGCCAAAGTTGGCTAAAAAAACTATAATATGAAATCTATAGAATTATTTTCGCAGCTATCTACACTAATACTAACTTATTGTCATTTTGAGAGAAAATATAATTTGGAAGTTAGTTTATTATTTCTATCTTTGCGCCCAACTCTATAAAAAAAGCAATATGATAAACCTATCAACCATTTTTGATTTCCTATTTCTGGACCTGCGCGTATCTTTTGAAAATAAACAAAAAGGTAGCGATTTGCACATTGGTAAACTGCATGCTCAAAACACCGCTCATCAGTACGATACAATGATTGCCGCCACCGAAGCCGTACATCTTGCTTTTTTTGGTATATTGCCTCAAATCACATTGAAATTGGGTACGCAGATTGCCCAAACCTCAGTAGTGGACGTAATTATTGAGGATTTTAGAAATCGCTGCAGCCGCTTGAACTTCTATTTTCTATCCATCAAATTTGAAACAAACCCTTTATATCATGTATTTTTTCCTTTAGGTGTGATGGAATATACACAGCATACGAATAAAGGTAATGCAAAAACCTATATAGATGCAATGGTATTAGCCATAACAGCCCATACAACCGAAGCAGGTGGTGTGAGTGTTTTGAACGAATTTGAGGCATTTCAAACCCGTTGGGATGCCGACCGTTTGTTGCAAACCACCGATATAGGCTTAACCAAAGGTGCTCGCGGCACCCGCAATGATGCCGAAGTGGCATGGGCTGTGCAAATGCAATCAAATTTGTTCAACTTGGCTTTGGAATTTATAGGTCAACCCGCAAAAATGAGTCTATTCTTTTCTCAGGAGTATTTTCAACGCAGTCATTCATCAGCCTCTCATCATGTAGGCACCCTTACAGGCACTGCTTTTCGCGGTCATACCATTGTCCCCGAAGCTGAAGTGCTGGTTCATGTGGTGGATGGCAACATCGCTGATGTTTATACCAAAGCTGACGGCACTTTTCGCACCCATCACCTGAAAGATGGATTTTATAAAGTTCAATTCAGCAAACCAGGTTTCATCACGCAGGAAATCACCATCGAAATCAAAAACAATGAGGACACCATCTGCGATGTTATGATGGAAATATCCACTCAGGAAGTCTCATAAGGTATCAGATATTAAAAAAAGAAAAAGGCTTGCCAATCAGCAAGCCTTTTTTATTATCATCCCAGCAATATAACAATCCAACAATTTAACCAATCCAACTTGGACTATTACAGATGCCCTATCGGCATAATAAATAATTCTCAGTAAGTGTTTATGCTTAAATAACCTGCTCTTTCAGCCTTATAAATCACAAATCACAAATCATAAATCACAAATCCCAAATCACAAATCCCAAATCTAAAATCTCTTAATGTTTGCTCAAATAATCAGCAACTCCATCAGAAGTAGCTTTCATACCATCTTTGCCTTTTTGCCAATTGGCAGGACATACTTCGCCGTTTTCTTCAAAAAACTGCAAAGCATCCACCATGCGCAATGCTTCGTCCACATTTCTGCCCAAAGGCAAATCATTGACCAACTGATGACGAACCACTCCGGTTTTATCTATCAAAAACAATCCACGATAAGCCACCGGAGCACCAATAAATTCAACTTCACCTTCCTCATCATAATCATAATCGCCCGCTAAAACACCATAATTCTCAGCAATAGTTTTCGCCAAATCGGCTACTAATGGAAACGTAACACCTTTGATGCCTCCTTTGTTTTTTTCTGTTTGCAACCATGCCCAATGCGAAAATTTCGAATCAATTGAACATCCAACCACGGCTGTATTCCGTTTCTCAAACTCGTCCAATTTATCTTGAAATGCAAGAATTTCGGTAGGACAAACAAAGGTAAAATCTAAAGGATAAAAGAAAAACACAACATGTTTCTTTCCGATAAACTGCGTCAATGAAAAATCATCAACAAATTCAGAACCGTTCACAACGGCATCTGCTTTAAAAGCCGGAGCTTTTTTACCAACTAATGTACACATAATTTATTTATTTATTTTTAATTACTAATTCAAATAAGTACTCAAATGCAAAGGTACTCTTTTTTCTGTTAATGCACTACAATTGACAACAAAATTGTTGCACCAAAGCCTAAAACAATCACAAAGAATTTTCTGAAATTAAACCGATGGTTTTCGTCTGTTTCAAAAAGAATAGTAGTGGATATATGTAGAAATATACCTACCACCATGGCAAGCACATAATCAAAGAAATGAGCATATTGAGCAATAAGTTCTGCACCCACATAATAGCTTGTAATGGTTCCAAATGGAGATGAAAGCGCAAATACTATCAACAAAACAATTGATTTGGTTTTCGACAAACCGGTATGCAGAAACAAACTTACAAGAACAATAGAAATGGGAATATTATGGATTACTATTCCGGTCAATAACGTATCTTTAATTAATTCGTTCCCAAAATTACTTGACAAAGGCATACCTTCAAGAAATGAATGAATGCAAATTCCAATCATGATTCCCAAAAAACTAAAATGCTCCTGCTGCTCACGGCGGCAAGGTTGATTAAGCTTTTCATGATGGCTGTGGTGTCCATGCTCTACACCCTTTGTCAGAAAATCAAGCAGGAGTTGAACGAAAAAACCCAACATGACAAACAATCCTATCAGAGTAGATTCTGTTGAGTATATTTCAGGAATGATTTCAACAAAGGTTAATGACAGCAAAAATGCCCCTCCGAAAGCAAGTATCAATTTAAGAGTTTTTTCTCCTGTCGTAAAAAGAAACACAGAAAGCCCGCCTAAAAGAACAGGAAAAAATAATGCAATGAAAACAATAAGACTCATAATTTACTTTACTAAGATAACAATTACCTGAATTTGATTTTATGTCCCCAAAGTGCATAATACAATATCACCAAATAGCAGGGTATCGCAATCCAATATGCCTGTTGCGTGCTTTGCAATAGGTGCGTCAACCATCCATACACTAAAGGCAGTGTAGCGCCACCGGCTATTGCCATTATTAGCAGCGCTGAACCCAATTTAGTGTATTTCCCAACGCCATTCAAGGCAAGGGGCCAAATAGCGGGCCAAACCAAAGAATTTGCAATTCCCAACAGTGCAATAAACAAAACGGTGTAAGGAATCAAAAGCCTCACCGGTTCAAAAGTTGCTAAATCAATGAAAGGAATTTCAAAGCGAAGCGATGGCGGAACAAAAATGGCTGCTAACGTAAATAGCACTCCAAGAATTGCACATAAAGCTAAAGCCGTTTTTTGAGAAATTACTTTTGGAATTAACGCCACGCCGAAAAAGTATCCAATCACCATAAAAATCAGCATCAGCGAAGTAAAATATTTTGCCGATTCCATAGCAATTCCCAACGAATCTCCGTAACGAATAATCGTATCTCCGGCAATTACCTCCACACCTACGTAGAAAAACAAAGCAACAACCCCTAACAGTAAATGCGGATAATGAAATATGCTTTTATGAACATGAGGTGTATTATCTTTAACTTCATCTTCTTCCGGATTAATTTCGGGCAGATGCGCTAAACGTATCATAATGGCTAAAGAAGCCAAAAAAACTGTCAACAAAAAATAAGGTACAATCATGCGCTGCGCTAATTCATCGAGCAAAGTAGTGCGTTGCGTCAAATCAGTTAATGATGCAAGTTGGGCTTTTATGGCTTCTGCATCTTTCAATAATATAGACGCTAATAGAATTGGAGCTAGCACACCGGCAACTTTATTGCAAATTCCCATGATGCTAATGCGCTTGGCTGCACTTTCAATAGGTCCGAGGATAGTTACATACGGATTCACGGCAGTTTGCAACAATGCCAAACCGGTTCCTAAAACAAATAAACCTACTAAAAATAAAAAGTATGAACGAGTCATTGCAGCAGGTATAAATATAAGGGCACCTATAGCCATCACCCCCAAGCCAATGGTCATCCCATTGCGGAAACCTACTCGTTCTAAAATTTTTGAAGAAGGAATTGCCATCACAAAATATGAAATATAGAAGGCAAATGTTACTAAATAAGCAACCACATCCGACAGCTCACATGCTGTTTTCAGAAACGGAATTAAAGCTCCATTCAACCATGTTACAAATCCAAAAAGGAAAAATAACAATCCGATTAATGAAATAGAAAATAGATAATCTTTTCGCTTTTGCGCACTAGTAGTTTGAATCATTTTTTTTTAGAATTAGGCATTTCAATATTTAAGGTAAACGTTTGAG
>CAIWVT010000331.1 GCA_903916135.1 uncultured bacterium | reverse complement strand
TACAAAAAAAAACAGCGTGGTCAAATTGCCCACGCTGTAACTGAGGTTCGACCAAGAACCCTACGAACACGTAAAAAGCAACGACCACGCTTTCGCGTGGCGTTTTGCTTATTCCGTTCGTATTTGAAAAATTGGTCGATTTCAGTTACAGAATTCTGCTAAACGCTATTTTTTATTTTTCTTTTTTTCTATTCTTTATTTTCCTTTTTTAATTCGAGTACAAATGTACAATTATTATTTTAACTACAACAAATTTTTTATTTTTATCTTCTCATTCAAAAACTCAAAATTCTTAAATCTAAAATCTAAAATCAAACAACTCTCGCCAGCGTAACCTCCAACGTAACAATCTGCCCCCTCTTAATCTTCACGATCATAACTTTGGTAACATAACCAACTTTCGAAAACTCCACATGATACGTCCCCGGTTTAATTTTTATCAATGAAGCCACTCCGTTAATATCGCTAAGCGAGTGTTTTCCAAGCTCCAAAACTTTCATCGCAACAAGCTCCAACAAATTTGTAATAGCGCCCACAGGTGGATTTGGGTCAGTAATCAGCGCAGTAACACCCGTATGGTGCACGCCGGTTTGATCTATTGCCATACAATCGGCTAATTTCTTAACCAATACGGGGTCATTCTTTTGATATTCACCATAAAAAAAGTCATAAATATTTTTCATAGCGGCATTGCCTTTCACATAGCCTTTATAAATAGCTGCGGTGCCATCTTCCTTCTTGTCGTCAATAGCATCCTGTGTATCCACTTTCACCGCATCAAAAGCAGCAATAGCAGCATCCATGTCAGCAACATCTGCAGGTTTGATGTTAGTAAAAATAGCGTGATAATCCGTCAATGTTTTCCTCATGAGGCGGGCGCGGCTCAAGGCAGTAGTTATCGAAGCACTATAAATATAAGAAGCACCATGCTCCAAAATCTCTACCAATTCAGTCTTGCCGGCATTACGTGCCAAGGGCAATCCTTTTTTGGCGTAAATAATTATGGTGTCACCCATATTTTTTTTCAACACTTTTGCCTCATCAGTAATTCCGGTGGTGGAGGTTTCCTGTATGTCCTCGGCAGTTTGTATTTCATCTACGGCATCTTCCAATTTGGCTATTTCGGCTGCTTCCTCTGTAATTGCATCAAATTTTGATTGCCATAAGCCAACAAAATTCAACACTCTAAAATAGTTAATCAATTTCCACGAATAAATCTTTTTCATAACAATTTGTTTTTTAATAAATTAATAAATCAGACCACTATATTTTATTTTTTTATACTATTATATTTTCAAAAAGCAGCACAAAGTACGGAATTGTTTTCGAACCCACCAAACATTTTATCAACTATTTTTCAGGACCTAAAAGAAATTTCAAAAATCTAGCTGTTCAGTTAGTTGCTTTTTTAATTACAGGTTTATCAACAGCAAAATTCGTGCCACAAATGTTAAGAATCGTTAATTTCGAAAACTTTATTTTTTCTCGAAAGAAGAAAATTGTATCAGGCATTGTTTATCTAAATAACTGATGTTATACATCATGGTAAAATCCCGAAGGGATGACACTATTATAGAACACAAAATCCAGAGAACACCAAAACCCAGAATGGGTGACATGATAATATCATCCCTTCGGGATTAAATAATGAATTGTCTGAATAAATTTCTATAATAATTTCAGTCCTTCGGACTTACGCATAACATAAGTTAATGAATTAAAGCTATGCAAAAAAATTCATTATTAGTCCAAAATTCAGTTAAATTATATCTGCGCAAGGGCAATGCACATCGACGCAAGGGCAATGCACATCGACGAAAGGGCAATGCACATCGACGAAAGGGCAATGCACATCGCCGCAAGGGCAATGCATATCGACGCAAGGGCAATGCACATCGACGCAAGGGTAATGTACATCGACGCAAGGGCAATGCACATCGACGAAAGGGTAATGTAAATCGACGCAAGGGCAATTCACATCGCCGCGCAGCCTGTTTACTTCGTCGCGCAGCCCCTCATTTCGCTATATTTTTAAAGTCATCTTCCAAAAAAGCATTCCCTTTCCCCGCGCCAATCTGATGATTATCAAAATACAAAGGCTTACCATCCTTGGCAGCCATGATAAACTTCCAACATGAAGAACCATTACTCCCCGTGCCCTCAGGACCCACTTTATGCAAGAAAGCCACCTTAGGATTGTGCTCGGCTATGGCTTTTTGTATCTCTTCTGCCGTAACTATTTTCACCGCATAAGGATAAAACTGCTTGATTTTCGCCAAAGTGTTCACATTCGTTGCCAAATCACTTTCCACAAACCAAAGCTCATAGTTCTTTAAGTCCGAAGCATTATCTTTCACCACCTGTTGTATGTCTTTTCCGGGATTGGCACGCGCATAATCAATATAATATGCCATAAACTCTATCAATGCCGCCAATTTATATTCATAAGTATCCTCGTCCACATCAGCATAAGCCACCGGCACGATACACAAATCAGGCATACGATTCAAATTCTTCGACGCGTCGCCCATCACCAGATTGATAATCGTATAATTAAACGCATCTTCATTGCCTTCCTCGTCCTTAGTTTTCGCAGCAACAGCTTTCTTACTACCGAACATGGCCTGCGACACAAACAAAAACGAACTCTTTTCATCGCCCATCTTCTTTTCAAATTCTTCCGAACTGATGATTTCAAAAGGCGTGATTTTCCATATCGTTTTCATCTGATTACTCACGAAATCATTGAACACCGAAAAAGGATTATCCTCCAACACTACATACGTCTTACTTTTCAGAAAGCGTTCGATGTTTTCTTTGCTCGGCGCTTTTATCTGTGCTTGTGCCAATGGATACATCAAAACCAACACAAGAGTCACTACACTTATTTTTTTCATACTATAGCTTTCTAATAGAAACGTCAATTTATTTACAACTGATATTGCCAAGATAAAATTAATATTCCTCCTTCGAGATATCAGTTCTTGGATTAGAATCATTAAAATGAATCTTTTTTATTTCAGTTTAGAAAAAATAATGTAATTTTGATTCCATAATTTTTCGATATGCTTCATCAAATCATCAAATTCTTAGAAGATAACTCATTGCCCTGTCCAACCAAGAGCTTGCTTGGCATTGAATGTCCCGGATGCGGCACCCAAATGGCATTTATCGAACTCCTGAAAGGCAACCTCCTCGAAAGCATCAAAACATTTCCTCCCTTAATTCCGCTTATGATAATGATTTTTTACTTAATTTTGTTCTTGATATTTCGTTTCAAGCACGGAACAAGCGTGTTGAAAATAAGTTTCATAATTAATACCATCATAATTACAATTCATTTCATTTATAGATTAACTTTGCACTTTCTTTAATTCGTTTCACTCTTAAAAATATTAACCATGGAAGAAAATAACAATCAACAATTTCACCGAACTGTTCTCAAACAGAAAATGATACCTTATGCCATCACCGCAATGGTTTTCGGCATCGTATCCATTGCCGTCATGTGCTATTTTGGATGGGTAGCCGCCATCGTCGCGCTCGTCTTACGCAACAAAGCCATGAAAATCTATCGCGAAAACCCACCCGACTACAAAGAATCATCCTTAAAGATGCTCAACGCCGCCAAGATATGCGGCATCATCGGCTTGATCGTCTCCATCGTCGTTACAGTGCTCTATATACTCTATTTCTTTCTCTTATTTGCACTGACATCCCACGCCGGACACTCATCCTATCCAACCTATTATTAAAAAACTTTGCATGAAGATACTCTCTGCCCTACAAAATCGCGAAGCGGATGCCTACTCCATCGCTCATGAACCTATACCCTCCATTGATTTGATGGAACGCGCTGCCACCAAATGTTTTGCATGGATACAACAAAACATCGGGCGCAACAAATCCTTCAAAATATTCTGCGGAACAGGCAACAATGGCGGCGATGGCTTGGTCATTGCCCGTTTGATGGCAGGAAAAAATATCAAAGTCGAGATATACATCCTTCGCATTAGTCCAAATCAAACAGATGATTTCACTGCCAACCTCAAACGTTTAACCAAACTCAAGAAAGTTCAGATTAACGATATCACTTCCGTAGAAGACATCCCCACCATCCTCGAATCCGACATCGTCATAGACGCCATCTTCGGCTCAGGTTTATCCCATCCCGTGATGGACGGCATTGCGGCAGACCTTATCAAAACCATCAACAAAAGCACCGCCTTGACCGTAGCCATTGATATTCCTTCAGGTCTTTTCGGCGATGACAACACCAATAACAATGGCGAAATCATCCACGCCACCCACACCCTCACCTTCCAATTCCCCAAACTCGCCTTCATGTATGGCAGCAACGAATCGTATGTCGGCAAATGGCAGCTCATCCCCATTGGCATCCATCCAACTTTCATCAAAGACGTTATCACCTCCAACTATTACCTTGAGTTAGACGATTGCCGCCTACTCAAAACCCGCAACAACTTCTCCCACAAAGGTATCTACGGACATGCTTTGCTCGTTTGCGGCTCCTTCGGCAAGATGGGCGCAGCCGTTTTGTCTGCCAAAGCCTGCATCAGCTCGGGCGTTGGCTTGTTAACCGTTCATACTCCCCAATGCGGCTACAATATCCTCCAAACCGCCATCCCCGAAGCCATGTGTTCCATAGATACCGAGCAGGGCGTTTTCTCCGACAACATAAATATTTCTTCTTACTCAGCCATAGGCGTGGGCAGTGGCATAGGCACCGACGAACGAACGCAACGTGCCCTCAAACTCCTCATTCAAAACTCAGGAAATCCCTTAGTGTTCGATGCAGATGCCATCAACATCCTCGCCGAGAACAAAACGTGGATATCCTTCGTGCCCCAAGGCTCCATCTTCACCCCGCATCCCAAAGAATTCGAACGCTTGGTGGGCAAAAGCACCAACGAAACCGAACGCCAACAGATGCAGATAGCCTTTTCTAAAAAGCACGGCGTATATATCGTCCTGAAAGGCGCCAACACCTGCATCAGCACACCCACAGGCGTCTGCTATTTCAATTCCACCGGCAACCCGGGCATGGCTACGGCCGGCAGCGGCGACGTCCTCACAGGCATCCTCACCGCTTTGCTCGCGCAAGGCTATGCGCCCTTAGAAACCTGCCTCATCGGCGTATATGTCCACGGATTGGCAGGCGATTTGGCTGCAAAAAACTTCGGCTTCGAAGCCACAACAGCATCCCGTATCATCGAAATGCTCGGCAAAGCCTTCAAAAAACTCTATCTTTGAGCCCACTCCTAAAAGTCAAAAGCGACAAAACTGTTCAATTTTTTTTTCTTTAAAAAAAATAAATAATCTGTGCGAATCAGTTCTTTAATTTTTTGTAACTACACAGCCGGGTATTTTTAAACCAAGAGATATTAACAATTTAGTTGTTTTTGTTGTTTGTAAATCAGTGTGTATTATTGATGGTTGATAGATTTTTCTGATTAGTTTTGCAGAAATTTTTAAACTGCAATGAG
>CAIWVT010000330.1 GCA_903916135.1 uncultured bacterium | reverse complement strand
AGGTCGATAAGCAAACTCATAACAAAATAGGGTGGTATGAAGTCGTTAAGCGGGTTTCTTGCTGCTTTTCTAATTACTTTTTTATAAAGTTCAGATATGAGCTTGTTTAGTATCTCCTTTTTAAGTGAATGTTCAAGATCAGTGTTATAAAAGATTATATGTATCAACAACAGATAGGGTATATGCCTTTTTAACGGATCAAATAAAATGACTCGCTGTAGCAGCCGATCAATGCCCCATGCCGTATTCGCCAGATTGCTTGAAAAGAAATAATCAATCTCGCTGAAATCTTTTAAGTTTAATAATCTGTCTTCTTGCCGGGGCATTCTTCTATTATGATTAATCGCCCCCAGGAGGTTCGAAATCCTTTTACCCTGTAAGATTTTTTGACAACCTTTGGTTAGGGTGCATGACTGATTCCCAAGAGCGCTATGTTAGTACAAAAATAGTGAGCAATTTATTGTAACCGGTGTTTTTTATTGAACTCTTGAAATTAACATTAATCGTTTATGTAATAATTTCAGCGATAAATCAATTTTCCAACAGTGCCATGATAGCCTTTGTAAATTTACACTTTTAAACGAAATTATTATGCCAAACGGAGGTTCACATCATTGCGCAAATTGTTATCATCTTAAGACTGGTAATTGAAAACTGAGAATGCCAAATTGAAATCAAGGTCAACATAAATACTAAAAAAAATGATGGACATAACAGGAAATGATCAAATAGCAGAAGTATATTTCAACAGAGGAGGTGCAAAAATCGACATCCTTGACTTTCCAGGAGCCATTGAAGAATATACGAAGGCCATTGAAACAAATCCCGGGCTTGCAGAAGCTTATCACAACAGAGGATTGGCAAAAAAGAAAAGCTATGATAACAAAGGTGCGATTGCTGATTATACCATGGCGATTGAAATTGACTCAAACTTTGCAGAAGCCTACTACAACAGAGGAACTGCAAAGGCTCACATACAAGATCTTCATGGCGCAATAGCCGACTTCACTAAAGCGATTGAAATTAATCCATATTATGGAGCTGCTTTTACCAATCGAGGAATTGTAAAAGGAAAGCTCCAGGATTACAGTGGGGCACTTGACGATGCCACAAAGGCCATTGAAATTAATCAAAAAGATCCAGAAGCGTACTATAATCGTGGCAGAACAAATTGTCACCTAAAGGACTACAAAGAAGCAATTGAAGACTTTTCCAATGCCATTCGGATGAACATAAAATACGCGCCTGCCTATTTCAATAGAGGAGTGGTTAAGTTGATATTAGATCAAAACGACAGCGGATTGCTGGATTTATACAAAGCAAAATATTATGGCGACGACCAGGCAGATGCGGTTATTAAGAAATATTGCTGATAAAATCATCACATGATAATTTTCAAAATTTTAGTCATTTTGCTTTCAATTGTTGTTAGTTGGATAATTGCCTATTCAATAACGATGGTGTCATTTTGGATCGATATAAACATCAATTATCCGGATTCAGAACAAATGACATACATGAAACGTAAACATTTGAACATGAATAAATTTGTTTGGTTATTTATACTGATTATCATTATTGTGTGTGTTTTTTACTAATGACAAATAAAATCTGATGATCTATGAACAGGAACGGCGATGATATTGGAAAAAGAATGAAGGAGCGGATTAACAGGATTTTCGCTGAAATAAAAGCAAAAAATCATCAACAATCACCAGGGAAACCATATCCGGTAAAAACACAACAAACTACTAATGTTAATAAAGTAGCGCTAAAGCCTGAAATAGTAACATTTGGCGATAGAAGGTTGAATGATGCTCTGGT
>CAIWVT010000329.1 GCA_903916135.1 uncultured bacterium | reverse complement strand
CAAATAAATTTAGTATAAACAATTTCAAAACAATTATTTTTATGGCACATTTTACAGGAACAAAAATTAATGTAAATCCTTTAGACGTACCCATGCATAGTAGTATTGACAATGCTGTGGACATTTCAGGAGCTGTTCAAATTTCATTAGAATCATATACAGGTAATAACCAACAAATTATTGGTTTGCGTGCTTATTACAAACCAAAACATGATGCCTTAGTGGCAGAAGTTGCCAAAAAAGGCGTAACCTTTGATGCTCGAAAAACAGATACTCGTAGTTTGAAAGAATTCAATAAAGATTTCAAACCAGAATTTAGAGAATGGGTGTTGGAAATAACAAATGTATTTCGCGAAGATAGTGATGATTACAATCGTTTGCTGATTGATGGTGCCGCAAGTTTTTATGTCAACGATTCCAAAAAACGTTTAATTCGTATAAACAAACTCATCGCAGCTATTGGCGCCAATGAAGATTTAGCAGACATAAAATTAAGGATTCAAGCTTATGCTACTTTGCTGAATAGTAAGATTGTATCGCAACGTGGCAACGTAAGTGGCGTTGAAACGGAAGCTACCAACCTTAACAATTGTGTAAATGTTTGCTCGAAAGGCTTATGGTATGTTTTGGGCACTTTGATAACTGTTTATGTTGATGACCCTGATCAAATTTTGGCATTTTTTCCTATGCGTCTTATTTATAAGGCTGCAAATCAGAAAAGTTATACTTTATTGGTTCCAAAAGGAACGCGTCGCAAAGTATGTATCCACCTATTTAAGGAAGGCGAAACTATCACAATTATCAACAATGGTTTGGTAGATTTGAAAATAGCACTTACACGAAATCAAAAAACCGAGCCAACCACTTGGTACACGCTTCCTTCGGGGCAAACCGTCACCGACATCGCCCCTACTGTGATCGGCGACACAACTTTAAGATACGTTATGGTGAAAAATGAAAACATTGATACCCGTGGTGATATCACTTTCATTATCAATGCTGCTGAATAAAGAGAATTTAAGATTTTTGATTTAAGATTTATCTTTTTTGACACTGTTGCCGCGTTTCCTCGCTTGATGATCTATGATGATTTCGAATTTGGTAGTATCTAAAAAGGTATCGAATTTAAGGTGGTCTTTGCGTTGGTTGTTTTTTCCGGCAAGTATGTCATCGCCATATTCGTTGAGGATGACTTTCCACAGCAGCTCGGTGCAATAGAACTGCGAGCTGTCGTTGATGTCGAAAGCATTGTCGAAGGGAATTTGTTTCTTGAGATAATATTTTGCCTTGCGGGCGATTGCCGAAGCAGGTTTATTGATTTTGGGTTTATAGCGAATCACCACCACTGAGTTATACTGGCTATCGTTGATGAAGCTTTTTAAATCTTGCGATTGCACGCCATCCACATTCGACAAGGAACTGGAAACGGAATGAATAATCATAAAGTTAGTATCGTCTTTGCAAACGATGGCGCAATGGGAAAGGTCGTATTTTTCTTTAAGTTGTTCAACTATCAGGTCGCTAACCAGCCCGTAGCCGTGGCGCAGAATGATGTCGCCGTCATGAATTTTTTTAATTTCTTGCTTGGAGAGGTGGTAGTTATAAAAAAATTGTTCCTGCAAGCTACGATAATCGTAGGCATGCAGGAACAACCAAAATGATGCTGAAATTGAAATTAGAACAATAAAAACAATACCGAATATTCTCTTCATTGCTCCCTTCAGCACCTAAAATCTTTTAAATTTCAATTATTTAGGAGCAGCAGTGCTGTCAACTGGTTGATCAGTTGGAGGAGGAGTTTGGTCACCACCTTCTTTTTTCATATCAACTAACCAGTTGCCATCTTGTTTTACTAACTCAATAGTTTCGTCTTTACCTTCAGCTTTGTAAGTACATTTAGCTTTGTCAGCTTCTGTAGTACATTTCAGGTTTTCAATTTTCACATCTTTGGCTTCTGTTTTTGTACCCATAGTACCAACGCTTTCCATCATGTCAAGCATTTGTTTTGTGTTTTCAGTTCCCAATTTTTTAGCTTCTGCATATTCTTTCTTGTTTAGATGTCCCAAGAATGTTTCAGCAACTGCTTCAGGAGAATTTTTTTTGTTTCCGCATGCGCTAACAGCTACGATAATGATAGCTACAATTACTACACTTAATAATTTTTTCATGTTTTTTTCGTTTTGGTTAATAATTTTTTTAATTTTAGAGCTACAAAAGTAATCAAAATTTTTGTTCTTTAACATTTGTTATGAAATATTTTTTTCAACAATTCGATTGTTAGTAATTTTTTCGATTTCTAAATGCTTAATTTTAAACAACTAAAAGTGCAAATCGTCATAAAAAAAAAATGAAAAAAAATCAAACTATTTAAAAAAAAACTTTACTGGGCATAAAAAAAACGATAAATCTATGACATTCGACCATCTTATTTCATATTTGCAAGAGAGATTGCAGCAAGCATTGCCCGGACGGCAGGCACACAATCTGATGATTTCTTCTGTTCGTCTGAATGAATTCTACTCTATTCCCGAAGATGCAAAGAAAAGTAGTGTGCTGGTGTTGCTCTATGAAAAAGATGCAAGCATTAAGACTGTTTTTATTCTTCGACCGCAATATGATGGAGTGCATAGTAATCAGGTTTCTTTTCCGGGTGGCGGATTCAAAAAAAGCGACATAAGTCTTGAGAAAACTGCTTTGAGAGAAACCCAAGAAGAGATAGGTGTTGACAGTGCGCGCATACAAATCATTGGAGGTTTATCGGAACTGTATATTCCTCCAAGCAATTTTTTGGTGAAACCTTTTGTTGGATATACTAAAGATATAGGATTCCTGACTCCGGATGTGCATGAAGTGGAACGCATCGTTGAGGCAGATTTAAAGAACTTCATCGGATCGCATAATATAAAGATGCGAAAAATCAAAGTGAGAAGCGGATTGGAGTTCGACACACCATATTATGATGTATCGTCCTTAATTATTTGGGGCGCCACGGCAATGATTTTGCGTGAATTTGGGGAAGTATGCATCGGAATTGAACTCTAAAGTTGAATCTGCCCCGAAAAGTATGTTTTTGATAAAATGCCACAGATTCACAGATTATTTAAAAAATTCAACGATTTTGTTCTTTTTGATTTTTCGGAGTACGCTCAAAGTTTATTCTTTGATTTTAATTTCATATTCAATTTCCGTACCGTTGCGCAGCAAAGCACTCACTCCGCAATAGCGTTCTTGCGAAAGTTGTATTGCCTTCTGAATTTTATCTAAAGGCAAGTTTTCACCTTTGAAATGATAACTCACTAAAATCTTTTCATAATAGCGAGGATGATCTTCGGTCAACTCTCCTTCTACATTAATATAAAACTCTTCAGGTACCACTTTCATCTTCTTTAAAATTGAAATCACATCCATACCCGTGCATCCTGCTAAAGACACAAGCATCAATGGTTTTGGGCGTGGTCCCAAATCATTTCCGCCCGAAATTTCATCGGTATCCATAATAATTGTATGGTCATTCACTTCGGCTTCAAATGCCATATTTGATAGCCAACGACATTCAATTTTCGATTTCATAAAAAAATATTTTAAAAAAAAATGTTTGTATATTAAAAATTTCAACTAAATTTGTCCAACAATACAAATATACAAAAAAATGAGACGCAAACTAATTATTTATCTTTTTATTTTTATAAATGTTTTTGCATATTCGCAATGTAAAAAACACGACCCAACAGTTACACCGCCTTCAAGTGTTGATGATTTAGCATTTACGGACGCGGAAAAGGCTATTGTTTTTAGTAATGATAGTGATACGGCTCTGCGAATCTTGAATTATTATATTCAGGCTGATTCGTTGATTTTGCGCAAACAATCGCGCAACGTAAACTTTAATGATACTACCACCTTGTTTTATTTAACCGACAGGATGTTTCTTTCGGT
>CAIWVT010000328.1 GCA_903916135.1 uncultured bacterium | reverse complement strand
TTTCAAAATAGGCTAGGTGAACGGATTAAAATAATAGATGAATGGATGGTCGGAAGAGATGAACGGATGAAAATATGAGTCGAATGGACGAACGGATCGAATGATTGGATGGAAATATAAGATGAATGGACGAACGGATGATGCGAACGGATGGAAATATCAGATGAATGGATGGTCGGATTAGATGATCGGGTGGTCCAATCGTTCGTTTCCTTAAAGGAAACGAACGATTGGATGAAAATATACGTTATATAATTGAAATAAGGCACGATCGGATTGAAATATACGATATAAAAATAAAATAAGAGATGATCGGATTGAAATATACGCTAAAGAATTAAAATAAGAGGTGATCGGATGGTTCATTCATGTGAACGGATTGTCCGAACGTCGAAACGGATGGAAAAATGACCTCTTTATGTTAAATTTATTTTTTTATTACGTTATTTATCAATGCTTAAAGCAAAAAATGGGGCGCCATTAGCGTCCCCACATATCCTAAAAAAACAGATTGCTTTTTATGCAGGTGCTGTATTCGATCTCCAAGGACCCCATTCGCCTTTGCGTCCAAAGGTAAGCACCTGACGTCCGCGATAATAATAACGTCTGTCGGGAATTTTTCCTTCCACTGTATATACACCGCCTGAGGATCCGCCAATATCTTTATATGTTGAACCATTATCAGTGCTTTCTTGCCATTCATGTTGGCCTGTCATGTCGGAATGAATCACGAATGACCCCGGTTCGTTGCCTTGATATACGCCAGCTTTGCGAGGTCCGCGTTTGCTTTCGGTTTTGGTGTCAAATCCTGCTTCTGAAGCAATAACGATGGCATTGGCTCTGTCATTATCCATCGCGGCTTGCACCATACTCATAATACTAATTAAATCTTGATGCACCACTTCGCCTGCCACCTCGGCGGCTTCGGCAGTGCCTTCAGCATGTGTGGCAGCTAAAGTGAGAGCAGCATCATACAGATTGGTGTTGGTAACTAATGTGGCTAAAGGGGTAATAATAAGGGGATAGGGCGGAACAAATTTGAGGTTGCCTGTCATTTGTTGTATCACATAACGAGCTTTTTTGAGACGTTTTTCTGGAGAAATATTCCATTTTAATACTGCAATTATCTTTTTTATGATAGTTGCTACGGGCATACCTTTGGTAATGCCTAATTTTCCGAGAATTGTAATTTTTGTCATTTTTTAAGGTTTTTAGATTACTAATTTTATGGATGATTTTAATTTTTACAAATGTAATATAAAAAAACATCGGTGTAGGACATATCTGATAAAGTTATTAACTTATGATTGTTAATGCCGATATTGTTATGAATCAACGAATTATTGCTATTCAACATCTAATTTATCGCACAGATGCCTTTTTTATGTGTATTTTATTGGAAAAAAGAAAAGGAAATAAGCTCACAAAAACGACACGTATTCGTTTATTATGATAGATTCATCAATATTTATGTAGGCATAATCCGATATACTTGACATCGAGCTTTGATAGCATCCAAGTGAAGGTTTCACTCCAAGTGAAACCTTCACTAAACGATTTGGGCTTGAATCCAAGCGAAACCTTCACTAAAAATCTGTTGTCGAGGTTTGCACCTTCTCACTTTGTAAGCTGTAGTTTGCAAAATCAAAAAACACCACCTTGGGCTGAAGTCATAAAATAAAAATATCATCTTCAAAAACACGCAGAAAGCAGCAGAACGTAAGGGAATAATTTCAAATCAGGAAAAAAATATGGATAAAAAAATCAAGGTTTTGATTGCTTATTCAAAAATCTGTAGTAATTTTGTAAAAAATATAATTGATGAAACGTTCGTATCTTATTTTATTTACTATTTTGTTATTGATTTGCGCGAAAACAAATTGTCAAACAGTGGATGCATTGTTTGTAAGTGCTTTCACCAAATATCAAAGCAATGATTTTGCAGGAGCTGTGAGCGACTACACCCAAGTGATAGCCTTAAAAGCCGATTATTCCGATGCGTATTTCAATCGGGCAATTTCCTACGAAAAACTGAATCAAGACAAAAATGCCATTGTGGATTATTCCAAAGTGTTATCCTTAAATCCAAAAGATGTCAATGCGTTGCTGAACCGTGCTTTGGTGTATGCCCGCATGGATAAAGATAAAAGCGCACTCCTTGATTTGAATGCCGCCTTGGAAATTAAGCCTGACTTTTTCACGCTGTATTATCAGCGGGGCTTGATATATCAAAAATCGGGGCTTGACTCTTTGGCGTTTAAAGATTTCACAAAATTTATTGCCTCCTATCCCAACAATATCGCAGGGCGTATGGCTTTAGCCAATCTATATGACCAAATGGAAGAATATGATATGGCAATAAAAACCTACACCGCCTTGATTGCTTTGGATTCCACAAATTCAAAAGCCTATTTTAATCGTGCGTTCGATTATGATTTGATAAGCAAACCCGATGTTGCCATTTTGGATTATACAAAAGCCATACATTTTGATGCCAAATATGCCGATGCGTATTATAATCGTGCATTTATACATAATGAAATGAACGAATTTGACGAAGCGATAGCCGATTACACTTGGGTGATTGCCTTAGAGCCTCTGAGTTCGGATGCCTATTTCAATCGCGGCATTGCCAAACTCAATGCAGGTCGCAAACATCAATCCTGTGAAGACATTGGCAAAGCTGCTGAATTAGGCGACAAAGCTGCCCAAAAATTCTATGTAAACAACTGCAACCAATGATACGGGGAATTAAAAAGGGGTTCACTAAGGTGTTTATGCTTTACTATGATGGCTTCCGAACCATGACCATCGGAAAAAAGCTGTGGACTATCATATTAATTAAATTGTTTATCATGTTTATTATCTTAAAGATTTTTTTCTTCCCCAATTTTTTAAAAACAAAGTTTTCGTCAGATGCTGAACGAAGCGACTATGTTTTAGAACAATTAACGCAACCCAATACAAACTAAAACGCTTAGATATGTTAGGAACGATTGATTTATCACTTGTTGACTGGTCGAGGGCACAATTTGCGCTCACAGCCATTTATCACTGGTTTTTTGTGCCACTCACCTTAGGGCTTTCATTTTTGATTGCCATCATGGAGACCATTTATGTGCGCACCGGCAACGAAGAATGGAAAAGAATCACAAAATTTTGGATGAAACTTTTTGGGATTAACTTTGCTATTGGCATTGCCACAGGCATCATTCTTGAATTTGAGTTTGGAACAAACTGGTCGAACTATTCATGGATGGTAGGCGATATTTTTGGTGCACCACTTGCCATTGAAGGTATTTTTGCCTTTTTCCTTGAGTCCACCTTTATTGCAGTCATGTTTTTTGGATGGAATAAAGTCAGCAAAAAGTTTCATCTTACCTCAACCTGGCTTGTGGCATTTGGCTCAAATTTATCCGCATTATGGATTTTAGTGGCAAATGCCTGGATGCAATATCCTGTCGGCATGCATTTCAATCCTGGTACTGCCCGTTCGGAAATGTTAAATTTCTGGGATGTTCTGTTTTCACCTTTTGCCGTTAATAAGTTTTTGCATACTGTAACTTCAGCTTATGTGGTTGCCGCTTTATTTGTCTTAGGAATCAGCGCATGGTATCTTTATAAAAAACGAGAATTGCTGTTAGCCAAACGAAGTATAATTGTTGCCGCAGTCTTTGGACTGATTTCAGCATTATTTTTGGCAATGACCGGAGATGGTTCAGCCTATTTGGTAGCCCAAAAACAACCGATGAAACTTGCAGCGATGGAAGGTTTATATCATGGCAAAAAGGGTGCAGACCTCGTTGTGTTTGGAGTTTTAAAGAATGATGCGCATAAAGACAGTTTAGATAATTTTACTTTTAACCTTGGTATTCCAAAATTGCTTTCGGCTCTTGGATATAAAAACAGCAACGCATTTGTTCCCGGCATAAAAGATTTGGTGGATGGAAATCCCAAAGAGAACATCATGTCAGCGGGAGCAAAAATCGAAAAAGGAAGAGTTGCCCTTGCGGCTTTAGCATCCTTTAAAGAGTTTAAAAAACTTAAAAATCAAACAAAAGCAGATTCAGCATTAGGGGTGTTTAATGCAAATTCCACATATATGGGATATGGCTATTTCGACACCCCTGAAAGCATCATACCCAATGTTCCTTTGACATTTTATAGTTTTAGAATCATGATACTTTTAGGAGGTTTTTTTATTTTCCTCTTCATGCTTGTTCTTTATTTTGCTATGAAAAACAAATTGGAATCAAAAAAACTTTTATTGTTCATCACCATGCTGTCGTTTCCATTAGGGTATCTCGCTTCTGAAACTGGATGGATTGTGGCAGAAGTTGGCAGACAACCTTGGGCGATACAAGACTTATTGCCAACCGCTGTGGCAACAACTCATATAGGTACTTCATCTGTAATTACTACATTTGTTATATTTGCAGTCTTGTTTACAGCATTGCTGATTGCAGAAATTAAAATAATGATTAGCCAAATTAAATCAGGACCGGAAGGAGGTGACCATGTTTGAAACATACTCATATCTATTTTTACAACAATATTGGTGGGTAATAGAGTCTTTACTTGCTGCATTATTAGTATTCTTAATGTTTGTGCAAGGCGGACAAACCTCATTAAATACTATAGCTAAAACCGAAGAAGAAAAAACGATGCTTGTAAACGCTCTTGGAAGAAAATGGGAGCTGACATTCACCACCTTGGTAACCTTTGGAGGTGCCATGTTTGCAGCGTTCCCCAAGTTTTATTCCACAAGTTTTGGCGGGGCTTATTGGGTATGGATAGCCATATTATTCTGTTTTATTATCCAAGCCGTTTCGTATGAATTTCGTCGCAAACCCGGTAATTTTCTTGGACAAAAAGTCTATGAAGCTTTTCTTTTTATTAATGGAAGTTTAGGCATATTTTTGATTGGTACTGCTGTTGCTACTTTTTTCACGGGTTCGGATTTCAAAATTAACGATTACAATCAAGTGGAATGGCTCTCATCAACTCGCGGACTCGAAGCCGTTCTTAACATTCAGAATGTTGCTTTAGGATTAGGTGTTTTCTTTCTTGTCCGTATTTTGGGAGCACAATATTTTATCAATAACATAAATGATGAAAACATTGATGCACGATCGCGCAAACAAGTTATCTATAACTCGATTCCTTTTCTGCTTTTCTTCTTGACCTTCGTTGGAATGTTATTGTTTAAAGATGGTTTTGCGTATGATACTGCCACAAATAATGTGTATTTAGAAAGTTATAAATATCTGCATAACCTTTTACAAATGCCTATTGTTCTGATATTATTTTTGTTTGGAGTTGTTTTTGTGTTAGGTGGAATTTTTATTACGGCATTTAAACGTAGTAAAAAAGGTATTTGGTTTTCGGGTTTAGGAACTATTTTCACCGTCTTTGCATTATTCATGCTTGCCGGATTTAATCATACTTCTTTTTATCCCTCAGCTTCTAATCTTCAAAGCTCCCTGACAATAGAAAACAGTTCGTCGAGCCATTACACCTTAGCAGCTATGGGTTATGTTTCTCTTTTTGTTCCATTTGTTGTGCTGTATATTTATGTTGTATGGAAAGCAATTGACAAAAAGAAGATTGACAAACAAGAAATTAAAGAAAACGATCACATTTATTAATTTAATACAGGAAAAGAAATGTACGATTCATATACGGCATCCATAATTTGGTATTTGAGCTTGCCGGTACTTATATTTATAATGTATAAGGCTATTCGCATCGCGCTCACTTATTTTGAAAAGAAACATAACACCTAATATTGAGCCACCTCCGAAAATTCAAAAAGGATTAAATCCTTCAATTTTCCTGTCCCGTACACATACCTGTCCCGCACACTGAGTGTCGGGAGTGTCGGGGTTGGACTATTACAGATACCGTATCGGTATTAAAAAAATAATTGCAATACTTTTATTGGACTAATGAAGTTTTTATATATACCTTTTGAGTATCTAATTACCTATTTATAAAAGCGATTAAAATGAAACGAACCATTATAAAAATAGACGAAGACAAATGCACAGGATGCGGGCTATGTGTTACAGGATGCCATGAAGGCGCACTACAAATTATAGACGACAAAGCCCGATTGATAAGCGAATTGTTTTGTGATGGACTGGGTGCTTGTATAGGCGAATGTCCCGAAGGAGCCATCATACTTGAAGAGCGCGAAGTAGAACCCTATAGCGAATTAAAAGTTATAGAACGAATTTCGAAAGAAGGAAAGAACACTGTTTTGGCACATTTGCGCCACCTTCGCGAGCACAAGGAGTTGGAATACGTGAAACAAGCTATTACCTATTTGACAGAACAAAAAATTTATTCAGAAATTATAAAGGAGTTTACTATGGAAACACACAACAATCAAAACGAACACCATCATGGTGGAGGCTGCCCGGGTTCAAAAATGATGGACTTGAGACAAGAAGAAGCCTCGACAACAACAGCCAATACGGTTGTTGATTCACAATTGCGCCAATGGCCCATTCAACTGCATCTCGTCAATCCAAGTGCTCCCTACTTCAGAAATGCAGATGTAGTAGTAGCTGCCGATTGCGTTGCTTTTTCGTATGGAAATTTTCACAACGACTTTCTGAAAGGAAAATCATTGGTGATTGCTTGTCCCAAATTGGATTCCAACATGGAAGTTTATGTGGATAAAATCAAAATGATGGTTGACGATGCCAAGGTGAATACAATTACGGTATTGATGATGGAAGTCCCCTGTTGCGGCGGTATTTTACAAATGACAAAAGCAGCGATGCAAAAAGCTACCCGTAAAGTTCCCATCAAAGCAGTGGTAATTGGCATAAGTGGAAAAATTCTTCAGGATGAATGGGTATAAGACATCTTTAACTTGAAAAAGATTGCATTGAAAGCGGGTTGATTCCCGCTTTTTTTATGTACAAAAAGTAGAAAATCACATAAATCGAAAGCAATAAAACTTTTTTTTACAAAAATTTCTTTTTGTATTGAATATATGTCTAAATTTGCCTGTTTTTATTCACTAAAGAGAGAGCAAATTTTATGTCAAATATTGATTGGAAAAATCTTCCGTTCGGTTATCAAAAAACCGATTATAATGTGCGCTGTTACTGGCGCAATGGACAATGGGGAAAAATAGAAGTATCCTCGTCCGAAACTGTAAACATTCATATTGCAGCCACATGTTTGCACTATGGACAAGAAGCTTTTGAGGGATTGAAAGCTTTTAGATGCAAAGATGGAAAAGTTAGAGTCTTTCGTTGGGAAGAAAATGCCAAACGACTCAATAGGTCGGCTGATGGTATTATGATGAAACCCGTTCCTATAGAATTGTTCAAAGAAGCAATGGAACTTGCAGTGAACCTTAACCTTGGTTATGTCCCGCCTCAAGACACAGGTTCTTCATTGTATATTCGTCCTTTGCTGATAGGTTCTGGAGCAAAAGTGGGTGTTCAGCCTGCTGATGAATATTTATTTATGATTTTTGTTACTCCCGTTGGACCGTATTTTAAAGAGGGTTTCAAACCGGTGAATGTGCAGATTATTCGCGATTATGATCGTGCTGCGCCTTTAGGAACGGGACACATTAAGGTGGGTGGTAACTATGCTGCAAGTTTGATTGCAGGTCAACGAGCACATACCGAAGGCTATTCCACTGCCATATTTTTAGATGCGCACGAAAAGAAATTTATTGACGAAGCCGGACCGGCAAATTTCTTTGCAATAAAAGGAAATAGCTACATCACACCTCAATCAAAATCCATTCTGCCTTCAATCACCAACATGAGCCTTCGCACTTTGGCTGAAGACATGGGTATGAAAGTGGAGTTGCGTCCAATTGCCGTTGAAGAATTAGCCGATTTCGACGAAGTGGGTGCTTGCGGAACTGCTGCCGTTATTTCACCCATCAAAAAGATACAAGATCGCGACACAGGCACCGTATATGAATATTGCCCTGATGGTAATGCAGGTCCGGTTTCCACCAAATTATACAATCGTTTACGCGCCATTCAATATAGTGATGAACCTGATAAATTTGGATGGACACATGTGATTAAATAGTGAAAAAAGCTTTTTTGGCTTGTAGTTTTGTTTTATACCAATTACGGTATCTGTAATAGTCCAACTCTGCCCTTCCCGATGGTTTGTGTTCAGGAATGGTGTATGTATGGGACAAGGAATTTGAACAGCGACTCTGTTGGTATAATACCAAACGGAGTTTGGATTAAATTATAGTATGAGCTTTGTATTATTTAGGTGCTGCAATCAATAGCTGTAGCTTCTTGAGCCGTTTTTAAATCATAAAACACGTCTATCTAATAGTCCTGTTTGTAATGTGTTTTTCATCTTTTTTTTCACTTTAGAAGTGTAATCCTATTTTAGTACGCGACAAACAGTCAATGATTAATTTTTTGAAACATCAGTTAAATGATTTTATTCCCCTATGAACGTGATGTTTTCATTGATTAGTCTTTCGATTTTAACATTGATTAACAAAAATAAATTATTTGCCGTATTTAAAAATGTATATCTTTGCTCGTTTTTATAGAATTTCATAAATGTATTATTTCTAATTAAACTCATTTTATATGTCACTAAGACAAAAGACCGTTGATTTGAAAAAAAGAATGCAAGGTGCATCACAAGGTGGAGGTGAAAAAGCCATCGAAAAGCAAAAAGCCACCGGAAAAATGACTGCTCGCGAACGCATCTTAGCGATACTTGACGATGGCACCTTTCATGAATATGACTTATTTGTGGAACATGCCGGAAAAGATTTCGATATGGATAAAAAATATCTCCCCGGCGATGGTGTAGTAACCGGAACGGGAACTATTAACGGGTATCCTATCTGTATTTTTGCTCAGGATTTCACTGTGGCAGGAGGTTCTTTAGGCTATATGCATGCGAAAAAGATTACCAAAATTATGGATCATGCCATGAAACTTAAAGTCCCTTTGATTGGCATCAACGATTCTGGCGGCGCACGCATTCAGGAAGGGGTGAATTCTTTGGCAGGATATGGCGAAATCTTTTATCGCAATACGCTTGCTTCTGGTGTAATCCCGCAGATATCTGTTATTTTAGGTCCTTGTGCAGGAGGTGCAGTATATTCTCCTGCATTGACCGATTTTGTTTTTGTGGTGGATAAAATTTCTAAGATGTTTATCACCGGACCCGAAGTTATCAAAACTGTTTTAGGCGAAGACATTTCTATGGAAGATTTAGGCGGAGCACGTGTTCACGCAGAAATTACCGGCAACGCACACTTCTTTTCTGACAGCGAAGCAATTTGCTTTGAACAAATCAAAAAACTCGTTACTTTTATCCCGTGGAATAACAGTAAAAAAGCAGAACCATTTCCATCAAAACATCCCAAAAACAAGCTCTTTAAGATAGACGATATTTTCCCCACCGATTCCAAAAAGCCTTATGATGTTCGAAAAATCATTAAGGCAATTTGCGATGACTCCGAGTTTTTTGAAGTTCAAGAACTTTTTGCTGCCAATATTGTGATTGGTTTTGCGCGTATGGACGGACAATCTGTGGGTTTTGTTGCCAATCAACCTATGGTGTTGGCGGGCGTTTTGGATGTGGATTCATCTGACAAAGCAGCACGTTTCATACGTTTCTGCGATGCATTCAACATTCCGCTGGTTACGTTGGTAGATTTGCCCGGCTATCTTCCCGGCGTGGATCAAGAACATGCAGGCGTTATTCGTCATGGGGCGAAGGTGTTGTATGCCTATTCGGAAGCTACTGTTCCAAAGATTACGGTCATTTTGCGTAAGGCGTATGGAGGAGGTTATATCGCCATGTGCTCAAACCATTTGCGCGCTGACTTTGTGTTTGCTTGGCCCACGGCAGAAATTGCGGTGATGGGTCCCGAAGGTGCTGCCAACATTATTTTCCGTAGTGAAATCTTGGGTTCTACCAATCCCGAAGAGACACGAAAAAAGAAGATAGAAGAATATAAAGAAAAGTTTGCCAATCCTTATGTGGCGGCGGCTTATGGCTATGTGGACGCGGTGGTTGAACCCAGCAAGACGCGTGAATATATCATCCATTCATTGGAAATTGCGGCACACAAAATAGAAGAAAGCCCCAAGAAGAAACATGGTATCCCTCCATTCTAAAAAACAAGTATTATGGAAAACGACGAATTAGAAGTTGCTCCAGAGCAACCCGATTATAAACCCTTTATTATTTTAGGTGAAGAATATCAAACCCTGCTGACCAACAAACATCTGGCACGGAAGCCCTATACACCTGTTGATCACAAAAAGATATATTCTTTCATTCCGGGAACCATACGGAAAGTGTTTGTGAAAGAAGGCGACAAAGTGAAAAAAGGCGATAAGTTGTTGATTTTGGAAGCCATGAAAATGAACAACGAACTCACCACTTTAGTGAGTGGCAAAGTAAAAAAAATATATTGCAAACCAGGCGAAATGGTTACTAAAAGCCAATTGCTGGTTGAAATTGTTTAGATTCCTTTTACAAGAACATATAAATACAAAGTTTCTTTTTTGTTATAACATACAAACGCTGATTGTCCACCGTAGCGTTCAACAATTCATCTTCAATTTGGGGAAGTTTGAATGTAGTTTCGTCGTAGGTCTTCAGGTCTAAAGTCTTGATGAAGTTATCATCCAGATAGACTATTTTATTGTTGATTACCTGAAAGCTTTTGAGATTTTTGATAGGAATCATCTTCAGATAGGTGGCATATCTATCAAAGATAAAAATGCCGTATCGCGGGTCGTTCACGTAAAGTATGTTGTCCGATTCCATGAGAAAATTGGGCGCGAAATCATGCCCGATTAAATCGTTGATGTTGCCGCTCGACTGCGACGGCTGCAAGGAATTATCAAAGCGCACCACTTGGTTCGACAGGGGATCAAAAAGCCAAAACCCACTTTCGTAGGAAGCCGCGATGAGTGAAGCATTGGCATATCCCAAATCAAAAAGCGAAATGGAATTGTTTTTGAGCGTCAACTTGTTGTCGAGAAATTTTATCTTACCAAAGTCGGCATTGAATAGGATAATCTTCAGCGGGTCGCTCACGTCCAGACCCGATATCTTCCCATCACCATATTCGGTGTAGGACGACAATGCCTTGCCTTCCTTGTCGAATTTCTTCACACTGCTTTTATCAATCACATAGATGTTCCCGAAATTATCCGTAACGATACGTGTTCCCGTGACTTCAATACACAACTTTTTCTCAAAGTGTATTGTCTGAGCCATTAGCCTCGATAGACTTAAACATATCAACATTCCGATTAGAAATCTGCTTCTCATAAGTTCTTTAGTATGGTCAATATTTCGTCCACATGTTTACGTTCGTTTGCCAATCGCGGCACTTTATATTGCCCGCCCAAGCGCCCTTTTTGTTTCAACCATATATAAAAGGTATCTTTCGGCAACACACGAATCAACGGTTGCTGCAAAATCATATCGTGATAACGTTTGGCTTCATAATCAGAATTTAAGGACTTCAAGGCATTATCAAATATCTCGCCAAAATATTCAATAGATTCGGGTTCCTCAGCAAATTCGATGAGCCATTCATGTACGCCGCCATTTCTATCCTGAAAGAAAACAGGCGCAGCAGTGTATTCCGAAACGATAGCCCCTGTCTTTTTACACGCAATCTCTAAAGCTTTGTCGGCATTATCTATCATCAACTCTTCGCCGAAGGCATTGATAAAACTCTTGGTACGCCCCGAAATCTTGATGCGATGCGGACTTAATGACGTGAATTTGATGGTGTCGCCAATGCGATAGCGCCACAAACCCGAATTGGTGGAGATAATCAACGCATAATTGGTATCCAAAGCTACCTCATCCAAGTTGAGCGTTCGCGGATGTTCTTTATCGAGGTCTTCAATCGGGAGAAACTCATAATAGATGCCATAATCCAACATGAGCAACATATCGTCGGCATCGCTGCGGTCTTTGATGCCGAAAAAGCCTTCGCTGGCATTGTAGGTCTCCAAATAATTCATCTTGTTGGAGGTGATGATTTTTTTATACTGTTCGGCATAAGGCAAAAAGCTGATGCCCCCATGGATGAAGAGTTCCAGATTTTGCCACACCTCGCGTATGTCGTCTTTGCCTGTGATTTCTAACACCTTTTTCAGCAGCAACAAAGTCCACGAAGGCACTCCCGAAAGGCTCGTTACATCTTCTTTGGAAGTAATTCGTGCGATGGTGTCCAATTTGCTTTCCCATTCGTTCATCAGGGCTACGGAGAGGTCGGGCGTGCGAATAAACTGCGCCCAGAAAGGCATGTTTTGAATCAAGATAGCCGACAAATCGCCATGAAACGCCTTATTGTCGAATTCGTTCACCGTATGGCTTCCACCCAAGGCTAAGCCTTTTCCGTTGAATATCTTGGTTTCGGGTTGGTTGTGGCAATAAAACGTAAGCACATCTTTCCCGCCTTTGAAATGACATTCTTCTATGGTGTCTTCGCTTACAGGGATGAATTTGCTCTTGTCCGAAGTGGTGCCCGAGGAAACGGCAAACCATTTGATTTCTTGGGGCCAAAGTATGTTTTGTTCACCTTGGCGCAAGCGGTCAATATAGGGTTTCAGTCCATCATAATTATTGATGGGCACCCGCTCTTTATACTGCGACGGCTTGTTGATGGCGTTGTAGCCATATTTGCATCCCCATTCCGTGTTTTTAGCCGACGAAATCAACCACTGAAAACAATCGTTCTGCACCTCATGCGGATATTTTATAAACAACTCAATCTGATGAATGCGCTGCTTCATGATCCATGCCATAACCGAATTTAATAGAGCCATCTGTGTTTTAAATTATGCATCAAAATTAGCTATTTTGTTTGAATTGGAGAACATTTTATTGAAATATTTTTGATTCTTATGCTTTGATTGCTATTTTTTATTTATTTTTGACCTCCTATTTTTATGACACAGAAACAAACTCGATGAAAAACATAGCCATTTTTGCTTCCGGCAACGGGAGCAATGCCGAAAATATCATCCATTATTTTGATGGAAGCGATGCCGTGAATGTTGCCTTGATATTGAGCAACAAAGCTGATGCTTATGTGATTGAACGCGCCCATCGCCATCAGATTCCCTCGGTGGTGTTCTCTGCCGCGGAGCTGAACCGTGAGGGTTTTATGCTGCAGCTGATGCAGACTTTCAAGATTGATGGCATAGTGTTGGCAGGTTTTTTATTAAAAATCCCTGCCGAACTCATCGCGGCTTATCCCCAAAAGATCATCAACATCCATCCTGCTTTGTTGCCCAAATATGGTGGCAAAGGTATGTATGGTGCGGCGGTTCACGAGGCGGTTTGGGCTGCCAAAGAACCCGAAACGGGCATCACCATCCATTTTGTGAACGAACACTATGACGAAGGCGCCATCATTTTTCAGGCACGCTGCCCCCTCACCCAACAAGACACGCCCGACAGCATCGCCACCAAGGTGCATGATTTGGAGTATGAGCATTTTCCGAGGGTGATTGGAGAGATAGACTTTTAGACAATTAGACTATTGGGCTTTTAGGAACAAGAGAGAGGGTGCATACTTCACACCATAGGGACTCCTGTCTAACTGCTTATTTAAGACCATCCCAAACCTTAGTAGAAAGGTTACCACACGTAGAATTTAACCTTATTTTATTTTCATTGTTGTCCGGTTAAATAATATATCGTCCCTACGGAACTTATACCGATACGGTATCTGTTATAGTCCAATAAATTGAACTATAACAGCTACTCTATCGGCATTATACCAATTGAGTTTGGACTAAAACATAGTATGTAATGGTATTAAAAAACCGTGTATTGAAATTTTCTATAAATATTAAATCCCTACGGGATAGTGGATTTCAGCGTGCAAGCCTGTCCCGTAGGAACAAAATATTTATAGAAAAATAAACCAGCACGATACATAAGGTTATTACACAGTCTGCAACTTTTGTGTCAGACGATTTACAATAAATTCTGTAGGACGCATCATCGCTAAGCCATATTCTAAGATAATGTTTCCTTCTATAATATCTAATTGTGTCATGGTTTGTCCCAATCCACAATGAACATAGAAAGCATCTTCTTGTTTATTTCCTACTAAAGCTCCACGCCTCCACATTAAAAATAAAAAATTATCAACCATCGCCCGAATTTTATCCCAAGTCCCTTGATTATTGTGTTCGAGAGCCAAGGATTCCAAAGCCAATTTTATGGATTCTTCCACCATCATAAACAAACGTTGCGAGGGAACATATCTAAATTCATTGTTTTTCCCGTCTAATGTTCTTGCGCCCCACACCATAAATCCTTTGCCGCTTACCTTACGAATAGAGTTGGCAGATTTGCCTGTGTTGACATCAATTTGCATCAAGTCGTGTTGGGCGTCCGTTATGGCACAGCTAACATCCGTAACAGCAGTCAAACTAACATTAGAGGGCGCGCTCCAAACACCCCGTTGCTTATCAACAGAAGAATACATGCCCGCTATAGCAGGTGAGGCAGGCAAAATGGGAGTCAATTCGGAGATGGCACTCATGCACGAGATATATACGCCGTTATCGTAGGAATCTGTCCTCATATTTCGCGCATTCGATTCAAAGATGCTCATCTTGACAGTGGGAGAAATAATATAAGCATTTCCGTTTGTGAACGTATTTTTGATAATGACCTCCACATCCTTCGGCATGTACTGATAGGAAAAGATAGTTTTCACATGGGGATAATAGGTGGCAGCATATTTCAAGTTATCTGTCTTGGCAAATTTTGTTCGGAAGTTGTTCATCGTCTCACTTACCGTTGGTTTCGTAGTATGAATATCCACAATGGCGAATCTGTCGCGAAGTTTTGCGCATTGGTCAATGGCGTAACCCATCAATTGATAATAACTATCTTCATCCAAAGACAGCCCTTCGGGAATAACAATAAGAGTTGGTTCACTATAATGCTCAAGCGCATCCAATCCTTTTTTCAATTCATCATAATAAACATCACCGTTTGTGTTTCCCACTGAAACAACATAACAGACGCCTCCGCCATTGCTAAAAAACAATCGTAAAGAATTCAGAAGATTGTTTTTAGAAGGAGAGGTATTGCTTGCTACTGTAGATATGGCAAGTAGCTTCCTCGACATGGGATTATCATACTTTCGGGTAACATGCACTTGTATATTCATTTCATTTTCAACAAACCCATTCACAGGCATATCGAAAAAATACCGTTCTAATTCTTGTAGGGAGCTAATGCGTGTCGGAATATTTAGTAATGATTTTTCATTGGCACCCACAGCTTTATTTGTGTATCCGATAAAAGCAGGAATGGCGGTTTCCACTTGTGCTATGGGGGTTACTATGTTTGTCATGCGCTTGATTTTTCTTTTTTATACTGCTATTCTTTTACAGATTGCCTTTAATTTGAGTCTCTTTCAACATATTTTTTTACGAGTTCAATCGTTATTTCCGCGTGTGAAATGAAATCGTATTTAAATAGGGAATGATGCCCGTAGCATTGATGATGGATAAGCGAATGAGATAATCCGTATTCCTCTTTTTATTGACGATAGTGATAATGGTGGTTGAATTTCCACCACCTAACTCGTAATAAGGTTCTTGACCGTCTATCACTTCCGCTATTTCGGCTATATAAGCTGCAGCATCCACATTTCTTGGAAAGGTGAGCACGATAGATTTCTCTGTTTCACCATTAGCGGCTTGAAAGCTTTTGCGTTTGCGAGCTTTGGGAGTAGCCCACAACACCAAGCCCATGCTGGCAGGTAAAGATGCTTCTTTTAATTTATTCGCATAGGTTTCAACATGAGAGGCAATATCATAATAATAGAGATCCATCTTATCTTCAGCTTTATGAAGGCGTTTTGTTGCCGACCTATCGCCTTTCAATTGTAATTGGGCTTCTTTATACACTTCTTCGCACACGGCATCATATTCATCAGCAGTGTGGGGCCATCCCGTAATCTGCGGATGCAAGGGCATTTTTGCTACTACATTTTTGTTAACGGCATATTTCACCATAACGTTTTTCGGTACTAAGGTTACTCTGACTTTAATTTTTCGATCCATAGTGGGTAGGTTTATATTTTCAAACTAAATAAATTAATTTACGCTTTTAGCAAATCAAATTACGGATACTTCTTCTCAAACTATATGTTCTTAGCATTTTATTTTAAACGTATAATAGTATTTTAGGGTTTCATTTTCCATTATAAAGGTTTCATTTTTTTTAATGATGAATCCATTTTCATGTATATTGAATTTATTTTCATTTATAACTATATCAAAATAATGCACTTTAAAAACAGAATGTCATAATGCGAACCTTTCCTTTCCAAAGAAGACTTCTCTTTTACACAATGAGATCCTTCCCTTTCATAAGAAGACTTCTCATTTACACAATGAGATCCTTCCTTTCCATAAGAAGACTTCTCTTTTACACAATGAGACCCTTCCCTATCATAAGAAGACTTCTCTTTTATACAATGAGAACCTTCCCTTCCATAAGAAGACTTCTCTTTTACACAATGAGACCCTTCCCTATCATAAGAAGACTTCTCTTTTATACAATGAGAACCTTCCCTTCCATAAGAAGACTTCTCTTTTACACAATGAGAACCCTCCCTTCCATAAGAAGGGTTCTCATTATCATAAATAAGATTATTTGTATAATAGGCAGCGTTTCCTTTGTCAAAAAGAAGCTTATCTTTAGTAGAAAAAAGATTTGTTGTTTGAAAAGATGGAATCATATTCCGCTAAAAATCTTTCACTTTAGGATATAAAAGCTTTTAAGAATTGATTTTGGGAGGTAATGTTTTTTATAATGGAATAAAACTAAAACATGCCTCTATGGTTCTAAAACCTACTATATAACTCCCTGTAGCTCCCTGATAATCAACCCTCATTTAAACCACACTTTTTAACTGGGAAAGTTGTTTTTCGAGGAATTTTATTTTATTTGCCTTCCATTTCTCATTACATTTGTTCATAATTTCTGGGTCATATTCTTTTTTCTCTTTAATCATCTTATAGATTATTCTTGCTAATTTATG
>CAIWVT010000327.1 GCA_903916135.1 uncultured bacterium | reverse complement strand
CACTACGCTGAAAGGGGTGATGGAGAAAGAAGATTCTACAAATGACGAATTTATTGTTCCCAAGAAACTCAAAGCACTGTATGAGGCAAAAGACTACGGACGCTACGGACAAAACGGCGATCTGCATGTTTGTTTCACTGCCAACCTCGACATCACGGGCGGCAACTCGGGCAGCCCGGTTATCAATGGCAACGGACAACTTATCGGCATTGCCTTCGACGGCAATTGGGAAGCCATGAGCGGCGACATAGCCTACGAAGCCGACCTGCAAAGAACCATCTGCGTTGACATACGCTATGTGCTTTTCGTTATCGACAAATATGCCGGCGCGAAAAACTTAGTGGATGAAATGACGTTGGTGCAGTAAAAGGGAATTGGTATGGAGAGGAATGGGCTGTTTCGGATATGGGGCAGCCTTTTCTTTTGGAAGAACCAAGGACTAATAACAAAAAAAGTAGTATTTTTGCATTCTTTAAAAAACAAAATGGAAGTAAATTTAATTCATGCCGAAGATTTTAAGCTCGATGGGGGAGCTTGTTTTGGTGTTGTTCCGAAGTCTATTTGGAATAAGATATATCCCGCCGATGAAAACAATATGGTGGAAATTGCCACGCGTTTGTTCTTGGTGCGCGAGGATGACCGATTAATACTTTTTGATACGGGCATCGGCAACAAACAACGAGACAAACTTCTCGCCTATTATTATGTCGCCAATCGCGATAACCTCATCAACTCCTTTACCAATTTGGGGATAAGTCCTGACGATGTCACGGATGTGGTGTTCACCCACCTGCATTTCGATCATTGTGGGGGCGCTTTTCGCAAGAATGATGATGGGGAAGCTATCGCTGTGTTTCGCAATGCCAACTATTGGGTGTCTCGGGCGCAATGGGATGCTTCGCAAAAGCCTAACCAACGTGAGAGAGCATCCTATTATAAGGAGAACCTAAACCCTTTGATGGAATCGGGCAAGTTGCATTTTATTGAGCAGGAGGGCAACTTCACACCGAATATTTTCCTACATCTGATGGATGGACATACGGATGGGCAGTTGATTCCCGTGGTGCACTATAAAAACAAGACCTTGGCGTATGTGGCAGATTTGATTCCTACCTTTGCACATCTATCGTTGCCTTTTCTCACAAGTTTTGATGTGCGTCCTCTATTATCTTTGGAAGAAAAACAGCAGTTTCTCCAAGTTGCTGCCGACAACAATTACATCCTCGTGTTTGAACACGATGCGCTGCATCCCTGCTGCACCGTCCAAAACACCGATAGAGGTGCCCAAGTGGACGAAACAGGCACATTAGAATATTTCATGAACAAATAAACCGCCTTATGACAGCGCAACAAATCACACAACTCAATCAAGACTTTGCACAAGCTACGGCGCAAGAAATTCTGCATTATTGTTGTGAACACTACGGACAAAGCATAGTTTTCTCCACGAGCTTGGGTGTGGAAGACCAAATGCTGACGCATATTATAGCTTCAGACAAAATGCCTATTGAGTTCATCACCTTAGATACGGGACGCCTATTCCCCGAAACCTATAGCCTGATGGAGCGCACCCGCGAGAAATACACTATTCAAATCAACATCTATTTCCCTGATGCTGGTCATGTAGAAACAATGGTGAATGCGAAAGGGATTAATTTGTTTTACGAAAGCATTGAAAGCCGCAAACTGTGTTGTCATATCCGCAAGATAGAACCATTGCAACGCGCCTTAAAAGGCAAGACATGTTGGGTTACAGGTTTGCGTGGCGGTCAATCGGAGCATCGTGCCGATATGCAAATCTTTGATTGGGATGATGAATATGGTTTGTTGAAAGTGAACCCACTTATAAAACTCACAGAAGAAGATGTGTGGAGTTTTGTTCGCAGCCATCACGTGCCCTATAATAAGTTGCATGATAAGAACTTTAAAAGCATCGGCTGTTGTCCCTGTACGCGTGCGGTGAATGAGGGCGAGGATGCTCGCGCCGGACGATGGTGGTGGGAAGATGCAGGGCATAAAGAATGTGGGCTACACGAGAGATGATTTAAGATTTTAGATTTGAGAATTTAGATTTAGGATAAAACCACATAGGCACATAGTCACATAGAAGGCTTTATGGTTTTATACTTTCACCCTTGTTTGCAGTGTTTATTTTACTTTGGGTAGATTTTGATAAAAGAACACATAGAAACACTATGGGTTGCCGCCATTCGTAATTCGAAAATTCGTAATTCGTAGGGAGCAACCCTCGTCATGCGATTCTTGCAGTGCTCACTCAACAGGAAAGTAAATCCCATGCTTCTCATTATACATCAACAAAAAGTGATGTATCATATCACGTTTGTGTTTGGTGTTTTCCAACTCCTGATAAAGGTCGGCATCGTGTGTCTTTAGAAAGTCGCGGAAGTTTTGATAGGTGAATTGAAAGTTGGCGCCTGTTTCGAAATCGAGAAGGTATTCGGTATATTCGTCGGAATTCAATACCAAGCTTGACGGCTCGTCGAAGGAATTGAAATCCTGATGAAAGCCTTGTTTATACATCATAAAATGAGATAAAGCACCCACGATAAACATGCGATAATAGCTAAAATCCCCTTGATTGAAATATAAGGAGCCATTCTTGTAGAAGCCAAAGCACTTCTTGATGGAGATGGTTTTCTGTTTGCCGGTTGAATCTGTGTAAGTGCCTTTCAAAACAAAGGTCTCGGTGCCCGAATTGTTGTTCTCCTTTTGCGCCGTGAAGATGGTGATGGAAGGTGCATTGTCTTTGAACTCAGCAAAGGTAGCATATATGCCTTCATTAAATTTAAAGTCGCGGGTATATTTCACTTTCAGGGCGCTGCTATCCGCTTGGGCAAATAGCGCAGGCACGCTGAATAGGCATATTACAAATAATAATAGTATAGGTTTTGAAAGTCTCATAGATGCTATTTTTTAAAGCGCGAAAAGGCAGGTTTGAATCCTAATTGATTAAAGTTGACACTATAGAGCAATTCAGATATGAAGGCTCCATCGTAGAACCGATACGTTGTCCGAACGCCAAGGCTCAAGGGTGCTAAAAAACGTAAGGCATGAAAATCCATCAACAGCGATACACCGGCAGAATTATAGATGTAAATATCAGATTCCAAATCTTCAAGAAAGGCTTGGTCGTAATACAATCCTGTGCGAAACCGCTTGATATATAACAAAGAGCCTATGCTCCAATCAGGATAGAACAAAGGCATTTCATACGCGAACTTGTTCACAAACAAATTTTGTGTTCCACTCAAATCAATAGCTTGCGGAAAGCTGACAATATCACTAAACATATAATGTGTAGCATCATTCCGTTGCCACGCGATGTAAGCATTCAAACTATGATGCTTCCCAATACCTGGAAAGAAGAACATTGATTCCACGGCAAGCATATTCCCCAAATTATTCCCACTAAAGGGCGTATGGCGGAAGTTCACATCCACCAACTGCCCCCAACGAGGATTGATATCCCTTTCGGAAGTCTTCAACAAATGGTATGCATATAGGCGATATTCCATGGCTTGAAAATATCCCGAATAGGATTCCATAGAATAATTCTTTCGTGGAATAAGATCATAAAACGCAAACGCCACTTGCGGCTGCACAAAAATATAATATTTCCCTTTGTTAAGCTTCAACGGAACTTTAACTATGGCTTGTGCAGAAAACACATCCCAATGAACATTATCTTTTTTGTTCAGTTGATAGTTGACTTCCAAATCTATTTGCGGATACCATCCGCGATAGCTCACCTTGGCATAAAAGCCTTGGGTGGGTAGCAGCCAATCATGCTCGTAGCCTGCGCTCGCCACCATAGTGCTCAACACATTTTGCGACATGATTTCAAAGCCGGGTTTAATCGTCGTGTTGTCGGCATCCACCGAAATAGGTCCCCAACTATGAAAGTTGAATAGATGCAGCAGCTTGGAGTATTTCTTTGTGGGATAGGTGGTTTGCCCTGTCTTATAGAAATCCAACACACCGCTTTCATGTTGCGCCACACTCTCATAGAGCTTCACCGAACTGTTGACCACATCCGGCAGGGGAATCCATTGCGAGGAATCAATGACATGCTTCACCAATTGATATCCATCCGCCGAATAATCGGAATACAACACCTCTTTGCCATCGGGCGAGAGTGCAGGGTCGGTCAATCCATATCGGGAAGACGTTGCCTGATAGGTTTTGCGGGTAGTCATATCTATCACGTACAAATTGTCAATGCCCGAATATGCACCAATATAATATACATGATTGCCGAACTTATGCGGCTGATTCATCTCCGTGAAACTTGCTTGCGTCAAACTTTGGATATGATTAGTGGAATCAATAAGGCAGATACGTTTGCCATCTTTATTGAGCGCCACCATCACAATTTCTTTATCGTTATCAGCCCAATCGGGAAACATGAGGAAGTCGCCCGTGTCGGCAGCTACGCGATACAACAAGCTGCCATTCGCAGCATTGAGCACCGCAATATAGGATTTGCCATCCACCGACTGCTCTACGCAGGCAATCTTGTCGCCCTTATTGTTCACCGAAGGGGCAAAATAACGCGTGCGATATGTAAGCTGTTTGTAGGTATGCGTCAGCACATCATACGATTTAATCACGGCATACGTTCTGTTATCCCAACGCGGGTCCACGGTGCCTTCCGACCATAGTACTTTATTTCCGCTTGCGCAGATAGATGTAGGGAAATAATCACCCGGCGTCAAGATGCGGTGCTCTTTGCCCAAGCTGTCAATCTTTACAAAGCGAGTGATATCATTGATGCCTGATTTGGCTGCCAAATAGGCATTATGGTCTAAAAAGCTTCCATTGTTATAACTGGTATAGAGCTTATGCGGCTGCACAGAAAGTACGGTCGTAGGCGTCTTTTTCACTTCCGCATCTTGTTGTTTCCAAGCAGAGTCTAATTCCGTAAGGCAATATTTGTACAAGCCCACCTTGTTCAGTTTGCTCACCTTATGGATGCCACTGGTGAAAGGCACCACCATAAACGGCAGCTTGGCAGTGCGATTCATGGCTTGCTCCCACACCTGAGTGCCGAAATGCTTTTCGGCGGAAGCCACTAAATGATATCCTAAAATGTAACGGTCGGGGATATACGTGATGAAGGAGCCGAACACCGCTTTGTTGTAGCGATAGATGCCTTTGTCCACCACCTGCGCGCGCAACTCCATCTCGAAAGCGGGCACTCTGCCCCTACCCGAATGGCTGAAGGCAGTTTCGGTGCACACCGCATCGCCTTCGATGAACCACATCGGCACAAAGGTACCCATCACCCCTGCGGTGATTTGCTGTCCGAACAAATAAGACAGCACTTTGGTGAAACCGCTATTGATTTTGGAATATTGCGCCAAATGGCGAAACTCATGCACCACCAACTGGTCGAGCCACGGCTGCGGATAGTCATCCTGCGACGGGCAGGTGTAGAACTCTATCCGTTTGGGCGCCCAAGGCACTGCGGCATTGGAGATGATGGCGCGATTGTGCAATATCACGCATATCTTCACGGGTTTCGATTTGAGCGACGCACTCAAAGGCGCATAAGCTTGCTCCAACATATTGGCAACGTGCTGCGCTTGGGTTTCTATCTCCGCAGGGAAAATAATCTTGAAATGTTCGGTGGTTATCATCTTCCATCTTACGGAGGCAGGGTCTTGTCCCAAGTCATAAAACTGGGCTTTCGCCTCGGCGGAAAACAACAGCAACAGTAGTAAAAGGATTTTTCGTAAAAGTATCATGAAGTCAAAAGTACAAAAAAAGAAGAAATATCGAAGTAAAAACATTCAAATTCTTTTAAAAAACGTAATTTTGTGGCTAAATTATATTTATGCGATTTATTATTAAAGTATTTTTCACTGCCTGCGCCGTGATGTTGGCAGCTTGGTTGATGCATCCCCACATCTATGTGGATGGATTCTATACGGGTATCTTGGTGGCTTTCACGCTTGCCATACTGAACGCCTTCGTGCGCCCCTTGATGATAGTCATCAGCATTCCTGCCACCATATTGACTTTGGGTTTGTTTATCTTTGTGATTAATGCCCTGATGGTTCTGTTGGCTGCCAAAATTTTTGACGAAACCAAATTCAGAGTCGAAGGCTTCTGGTGGGCACTTCTGTTCAGCTTGGTGGTTACCTTTGTGAGCAGCATCCTCAATGGATTTATCAATAAAGATGAGGAAGTGCCTAAAGTGCCTAAAGTTTGAAGTACTTAAAGTACGAGGAAGTATTTAAAGTGCCTAAAGTTTGAAGTACTTAAAGTTCTCGACGCATTCGAAGTTCTCGACGCATTCGAAGTACTTGAAGTACTTTAGGCACTCGAAGTACTTTAGGCACTTTAGGCACTCTAAGTACTTTAGGCACTCACTTAATTAACTCAATTAACTTAATCAACCAATCAACTTAATCACTAAAAAATGAAATTAGCTATCATCGGAGGCTCCGGTCTCGAGAAACTGGAAATATTTAAGAATCCCAAAGAACGCATCGTGGAGACGCCTTATGGCGCGCCAAGTTCTCCTTTGTTGGAAGGGACGATGTTGGGCATGGAGGTGGTGTTTTTGTCGCGCCACGGCAGAGAGCACACCATCCCGCCTACGCATGTGAACAATCGTGCCAACATCTGGGCAATGCAACAAGCGGGCTGCACGCATATCATCGCCACAACGGCTTGCGGCAGTATGCGCGAAGACATCGGGCGCGGACATATCGTGGTGTTAGACCAATTTATTGATTTCACCCGTTTCCGCAGCAACACCTTTCACGACAGTTTTCAACCGCATCAACCCATACATACGGGCATGGCGACACCTTTTTCCGACGAATTGCGCCACCTTATCATAGCTGCGCTCGCCGATTTGGCATTCCACTACCATCAAACAGGCACCGTCATCACCATAGAAGGTCCGCGCTTTTCCACACGAGCAGAATCCCTGATGTTTCGCCAATGGGGTGCCGACGTGATTAACATGAGCACCGCCCCCGAATGTATGTTAGCCAACGAAGCCGCCATCCCCTATGCCGCCATCGCCTTGAGCACCGACTACGATTGCTGGAAAATGGACGAAGAACCTGTCACCTGGGCAGCCATCTTGGAGGTGTTTCAAAAGAATGTGGAAAATGTGACTAAACTGTTGGTGAGGATGGTGGAAAGGGTTCAGGGTTCGAAGTAAGATTTTAGATTTGAGATTTTAGATTTGGAATTTAAACGGCTCTGTGCATCTCCTTTTTCTCTGTGTAGCTCTGTGTAACTTTTTAAAACCACGGAGGCACTAAGAACACTAAGAAACACTAAGAAACTACAACAATAGATCAATTCAGAAAAGCATATCCTTTTTAATCGTATCTTCCAATTTTGTTAGATTTTCAGTATGACCATTCACAACTGTGCGTGCCTATACTGTTTTTCAGTATGACCATGCACAACTGTGCGTGCCTATACTGTTTTTCAGTATGACCATGCACAACTGTGCGAGGCTATACTTGATTTTCAGTATGACCATGCACAACTGTGCGAGCCTATACTATATTTTCAGTATGACCATGCACAACTGTGCGAGCCTATACTATATTTTCAGT
>CAIWVT010000326.1 GCA_903916135.1 uncultured bacterium | reverse complement strand
TTCGAACACATTGCGCAGGTTCTCGATGATTTGCGCGCTTATCGTTTCTTTTGTCATAACTTATGTTGGGTTTTCGTATTTTGCTTTATAAACTAATGCATACAACTTCATTTGTTTTATCATCGAAGCCAATCCGTTGGAACGTAAAGCTGTTAAATGTTCACGCAAACCTATCTCGTCAATAAACTTCATGTCTGCTTCTATGATTTCCGTGGGATTCAAGCCTGACAAGGCACGTATTAATATGTTCACAAGACCTTTGGTGATTATGGCATCGCTGTCGGCGGTAAAAATCACTGCTCCGTCTTTATATTCAGCGAATAACCACACCTGCGATTGGCACCCGTTGATCAAATAGTTGTCGGTTTTCAAGCTCACATCTATCAAGGGAAGTGATTTGCCAAGTTCTATGATATAAATATACTTTTCTGTCATATCCAGATATTGGCTGAATTCAGAAATGATGGTTTGAGTGTTCTCTAAATAGGTTTTCATTATCCAAACATTAAGTTTACTTTGTGGAGAGCATCCACAAAAGTGTCAATTTCTTCGGTTGTGTTGTAGAGCGCAAACGATGCGC
This sequence comes from uncultured bacterium, assembly GCA_903916135.1. Taxonomy (GTDB): domain Bacteria; phylum Bacteroidota; class Bacteroidia; order Bacteroidales; family CAIWKO01; genus CAIWKO01. The sequence goes on along the minus strand of CAIWVT010000326.1, from coordinate 3,219 downwards.
GAATTGTTCCGGGTATTTTATAAAAATCCATGAGCGGTTGCGTACAATGATGCCCCGTTCTGACAGCGATACCCAACTTGTCGAGAATTATTCCGGCATCATAAGGATGTATGTTTCCCAAAAGGAAAGAAATTACGGAGGTTTTTTCGTGGGCAGTGCCATAAATTTTCACGCCATCAATGGCGGTAAGCTTCTTGGTGGCATATTCAAGCAAATAATCCTCGTAATTGCGAATAGCATCAAGCCCGATTTCATTCATAAAGTCAATAGCTTCCTTCAACGCCAAAGCGTCGCCAACATTTGGGGTGCCTGCTTCGAACTTAAAGGGCAATTCGTTGAAAGTGGTCTTGTCGAAAGTAACAGTTTTAATCATTTCGCCGCCGCCTTGATAGGGAGGTAACTCGTTGAGCAGATTTTCTTTGCCGTAGAGCACGCCTATGCCCATGGGGGCATACATTTTATGCGCGGAAAAGCAGTAGAAGTCGCAATCCAAGGCTTGTACGTCAATTTGCAGATGGGAAATGGCTTGTGCACCGTCAATCAAAACGGGAATATCGTACTTATGTGCCCGTTCAATAATTTCTTTTATAGGATTAATAGTGCCCAAGGTGTTAGAAACATGCGTTAACGCCACCAAACGGCAGTTGTTTTCCAACAACTGTTCCAAATTATCAAGGATGAGGCTGCCGCTATCGTCTATGGGGATCACTTTGAGGGTTGCGCCATGCTCGGCACATGCCATTTGCCACGGAACGATATTGGAATGATGCTCCATGGCAGAGATGAGCACCGTGTCGCCTGCGCCAAGGTATCTCTTGCCAAACGAACTCGCAATTAAATTGATAGATTCGGTGGTGCCGCGTGTAAAGACCACCTCGTAACTGTGGCGGGCGTTGATGAAAGTTTGCACAGCCTGTCTGCTCTCCTCGAAAGCCGTGGTAGCTTGCTGACTGAGATAGTGTACACCGCGATGGATGTTACTATTTATCGTACTATAATAGGTGTTGAGAATATTGATGACGCGCTGCGGCTTCTGATTGGTGGCTGCGTTGTCGAAATACACCAAAGGTTTGTTGTAAACCGTTTGGTGCAGAATTGGAAACTGCTTTCTGAGGTCGTGAACCGTATTTTTATCCAACATGTGCTTATAATTTGCTCATATCTATATCGAAAACCAACTTTTCTTCCTGTTTGCAGTGCACCACACATTGGTCGCAGATAGAAAGCTCCCCTTTGAGGCGCATCACCATCATGTTGTCTATCCTTTCCCTGAGTACGTCTATCGTAATCTTGTTGGCTACCTCCGCCCCAAAGGCATACATGAGCAACATCTTGGCGTTTCGCTCGCAAATGCCTCTTGATTTCAAATAGAAGAGGGCTTCGGGGTCGAGCTGACCCACTGTGGCACCATGCGAACACTTTACGTCGTCGGCATAAATCTCTAAGAAAGGCTTCGTACTAACGTGTGCCGTGTCCGTAAGCAGTATATTTTTATTCGTAAGGAAGGCTTGCGTCTTTTGAGCATCACGGTGCACCTGAATATGCCCGTTGAACACCGCAGAAGCATTGTCGTCAATAATTCCCTTAAACATTTCGTAGCTTGTAGTATCTTCGGCGATATGGTCAATATAGATTTGGTTCTCAATATGCTGTTCCTTGTCCATCAAATAGAGTCCATACACCTTTGCATCCGCTCCCTTTCCGCACAAACTCACGCGGGTTTCGTTACGAATCAGTCCACCATTAAACGTGAGGGTGTTGGTGTTCACTTTGCTGTTCTCCTTTTGATGAAAGAAGGTATTTGTGATAACATTACTCAGATGATCTTTGTTTTGAAGCTTATAAAAATCAATTTCGGCACCTTCATCCACAAAAAACTCGGTAATAGAATTAATAAAGCTCTTTTGGTGATTGATGGAGTCGTCGCAATGTACTAATGTGAGCTTCGCATTTTTGCCTAACACGATTAAATTTCGTGGTTGGAGGAATATATTTTCCGATATGTTGACAATATTTACAATTTGGATGGGTTTCTCCACCACGATGTTATCGGGAACATAGATAAAGATACCGTCTTGGGCAAACATAGTGTTGAGCGCGATGAAACCATTATTTTCAACGTCGGCATACTTGCCATAATGTTCCAAAACAAGCTCGGGATGGGTGCGAAACACCTCCGCCATGCTGCCAACGATGACGCCATTGGGCAATTGGGTTACGGGAGCTTGTTTATAGACATACCAACCGTTCAATTGGGAGAACAAATATGTTTCGAAGTTATGTATCTCGCAACGAAATATCTCTTTCACGTCCACATCGTCCTCAAAGGGGGTGAAATAGAAGTTATATTCTTCTGTCAAGGCATCTTGCAGGTTGGTGGAGCGCCATTCCTCCAATTCTTGAGTAGGATAACCTGCTAACGCGAAGCTTTGCAGAGCTTCAAGGCGCAATGCTGTCAAATAGGGTGAGTCGTTCCTGCAAATATCGGCTTTGTTTTCTTCAAACAAGCGGATGATTTTTTCTTTTTCAGGAACTATAGCGATTGCTTTCATGGTATTATTGATTTTCAAGTTCCTGTTTAATCCAATCGTAGCCTTTGGATTCCAATTCGTAAGCCAATTCTTTCCCGCCCGATTTCACAATTCTGCCTTCGAACAACACATGCACGAAATCGGGAACGATATAATCCAACAAACGTTGATAATGTGTTATCACGATAAACGCATTATCAGCGCGACGCAACTTATTGACTCCGTTAGCCACAATTTTAAGCGCATCTATGTCTAAACCGGAATCAGTTTCGTCCAAAATTGCCAAAGTTGGCTCCAACATTGCCATCTGAAATATCTCGTTACGCTTTTTTTCGCCTCCGCTGAAACCTTCATTCACCGAACGATTGGTTAAGTTGGATTGAATTTCCACCATCTTTTTCTTTTCATCCATCAATTTCAGGAATTCAACAGCGGTGAGTGCCGGCAAATGATTGTATTTGCGATGTTCGTCCACGGCAGTCTTCATAAAATTAGTCATACTCACTCCGGGTATCTCCACAGGATATTGAAATCCGAGGAAAATACCCTCTCGTGAACGGTCTTCCACCGCCATACTTAATAAATCCTTGTCTTTGTAATGTATAGATCCGTCTGTAACAGTGAAAACGTCCCTGCCGGCGATAACGGAAGCTAATGTGCTTTTTCCGGTGCCGTTGGGTCCCATGAT
>CAIWVT010000325.1 GCA_903916135.1 uncultured bacterium | reverse complement strand
GTCCCCTATTTGGATATCTATCTGCAAAAGAATTATGCGCCCCTCACCCGTCAGGATTATTATATGATAGGCTTCACCTATTATAAAACAGGCGACTTCAAAACTGCCTTGACCTATTTGGGCAAGGTGAACACGACCGAGAATGACAGTTTGTCGCAGCTCACCTATTATCATTCGGGCGAATGTTATTTGAAAACCAATCAGAAGCAATTTGCGATGACGATGTTTGCTTCCGCCTATAAAATTGAAGGCGATGCGGAGTTGCAGGAAAATGCCATGTTCAACTATGCCAAATTGACCTACGAAACGGCATACAATCCCTATAACGAAGCCATCAACGTGTTCAATCAATATATTGAGAAATATCCTAACGCCACCAACATTGATGAAGCCTACACCTATCTGTCGAACATCTATCTATCCACCAAAAACTATAAGGACGCTTTGGAGGCATTGGACAAGATTAAGAAACGCGACATCAAACTCAATGGCGCCTATCAAAAGATTGCCTATTTGCGCGGGATAGAGTTTTTCAACAACAACAAACTCCCCGAAGCCATAGCGATGCTCGACAAATCGTTGCAATATCCGATGAACGCAGGCATAGAGCTGCAATCGTATTATTGGATAGCCGAAGCGTATTATCTTCAAGAGAAATTTGACACCGCCATCATCAATTATAAAACCTTGCAATCGTTGCCGGGTGCTTTTGGCAAAGATGATTATTTCAATGCGTATTATGGTTTGGGATATTGCTATTTCAAGAAAGATAATTGGGAATCGGCATTGGCTAATTTCAAGAAGTTTTGTGGGGAAGCCAAGAATGCCAAACCCAAAACGGTGAACGATGCCTACAACCGCGTTGGCGATTGCTATTTTATGCAGAAGGATTTCAACAATGCCATTGACAACTATGCGCAAAGCATTAAAATGAAACAGATAGATGTGGATTATGCGCTCTATCAAACTGCGCTCACCCAAGGTGCGTTGGCGAAGTTGGAGACCAAAGCTGCCACACTGATGCAATTGGTGGATGGTTATGCCAATTCCAATTTCCGTGCGCCTGCCTTGTTTGAATTGGCAAGCACGTTTCAAAACCTGAACAACAACGCCAAAGCCATAGATTATTTCGACAAATTGATTAGCGAATATCCTCATTCGAGTTTTGTGAGTCAAGCTTTGCTGAAGAAGGGTATGATTTATTACAACGACTCTAAAGATGAGCAGGCGTTGGCAGTATTGAAGAAAGTGGTGAGCGATTTCCCGGGCACAGAGTATTCCAAGGAGGCATTGGTGAGCATTCGCAATGTGTATGTGGAGATGGATAAAGTGGAGGAATTCTTTGTGTATGTGAAAGCCTTGCCCTTCGCCAATGTGTCTGATTCGGAACAAGATTCTATCACCTATATCGCTGTGGAGAATCGCTATATGCGCAACGATTGCGAAAACGCTACCAAAGGATTTAAGAATTATATCGAGAAATTTCCCAATGGCGTGTATCAATTGGATGCTAATTTCTATTTAGCAGAATGTTTGTATCGCGCCGGTTTGACCGATGAAGCCTTGCTGCATTACAATTATGTGAACGCCAAACCGCGCAACAAATTCACCGAAACCGCGCTGTTGAACTCGGCGGAAATCAACTTCGGCAAGAAGAATATGGAAGCTGCCCTTGCCAACTATACTGAGTTGGAGAAGATAGCCGAATATAAAGAAAACATCACCATAGCTTACACAGGCGAGATGCGCACCAACTTTGCTTTAGCTTTATATAAAACGGCAACGGAATCAGCCAACAAACTTCTTGGCACCGAAAAACTCCCCGAAGGTTTGAATGCCGAAGCCCATCTGATCAAAGCGAAATCATCTTTAGCGCAAGATAGCACGTCGGCTGCTTTGGCAGAGTTTCATGCCGTTACCAAGATAACTAAGAACGAAATGGCTGCCGAAGCCAAATACCATATTGCTGAGATACATTTCAACAAAGGGGATTATGACGAGTCGCAGAAGAGTGCTTTCGATTTGATAAATCAGATACCCACGTATGACTATTGGGTGGCGAAAGCTTTTATTTTGCTTGCCGATAATTATGTGAAGACCGACAATATCCATCAAGCGAAATATACCCTCAAAAGCATCATTGATAATTATGAAGGCGTTGACTTGGTCAAGATTGCTCAAGACAAACTCAATGCCATCAACGAAGCCGAGAAGCTCGAAGAACAACGCAAAGCGGATGAATTGCTCAAACAACAAAGCATCCCCGAATTGAATATTAACTTAGATACGATTAAATAACATTTCATGAAACCTACGAAAATGAAAACAATCATCATGAAAACTTCCATAGTGTGCAGCATCATCTTATGTGTTGTTGCATGCACAAACAAAGTCGCAGCGCAAATCAAACCGTACACCGAGATTGTGACGGTCATCGGCAATTTCCAACCAAGTTTGTCCGATGCAAACAAGCTGAATACGCAACCCGTCATATCCGACACCACGGTTGCGATTCCGGCTTTGAACTATAACGTACTAACCCGAAAATACAAGACTTCTTACGTCACCGAGCCTATCAAAGCCGCTCGTGTGGGCGAAGCGAGTTTGACCAAGCTCTATAAGTTCTTGGCGAAAGTCGGCTTCGGCAACTACACTATGCCATACGGGGAATTCTATGCCAACAACACCTATTCGAAGACTTTCTCCATAGGCGCCCATCTCAAACATCTTTCTTCTTCGGGCAAACTCAAGAGCTATGCCTACCCAGGCAACAGCGAAAACCTGATTGATTTCTATGGCAAGAAAACCAATAAAAAGAATGTGGTCGGCGGAAGCATTGCTTATAAAAGAAATGTCTATCATTATTATGGTTTCAAACCCGATGACTTCCTGATACAGCCTACCGACAAGAACATCTACAAACAACGTTTCAATCTCATCAATGCTGACGTTTATTTCAACAGCACTCATCATCCCGATTCCATTAAATTGAATTATAACTTCGATTTCAAATATTATTACCTCAACGACTATTTCACCACATCCGAAAACGGCATCTCCTTCACGGGCGATGTCAACAAGGATTTGCATCTGTTCAAATTTACAAGCTCCCAAGTGTTGGGCATTATGGCTCGCGTCAACTATTGCTTTGCTCAGGACACCAATGTGCAATACAACGCAGGCATCATCACCCTGAAACCTTACATCAAAACCACCTTCAAAGGTTTCAGTTTCAACTTAGGTTTAGACATTTCTGCCAATGCGGACAGCAGCACCGCACTTCATTTTTATCCCATAGCCGACGTGCAGTTCAACATCGTCAAAAACATTTTAATCGTCTTTGCGGGCATCAATGGCAACCTCACCCAAAACACCTTCCTCAATTTGACCAACGAAAACCCTTTCATCAACTCCAAGACGCAAATGTCTTACACAAGCAAACCCTACGATATCTATGGAGGCATCAAAAGCAACATTAGCCGCACCTTAAACTTCTCCGCTTCGGTTTCTTATGCCAACTACAAAAACATGCCTCTGTATGTAAACGACACCAACACCTTATATCAAAACAAATTTGAAGTGATTTACGACAACGCCAAACTCCTCAACGTGAAAGGCGAATTGGCGTATCAAAAAGACGAGAAATTCAAACTCTTGGTGGGCGGCAACTTCTACAACTACAAAATGTCGAACGAACTAAAGGCATGGCACAAACCCATCTTCGATGCTTATGTTGATTTCTTCTATTCCATTCATGACAAGTTCATCATCACTGCCAACGTAACCGGGCGCTCCAACGTCTATGCAAAAACCTACAACGGCATAGATGTCAAAGCCAAAAACCTTTCAGGCTATGCTGATATCAGCTTAGGACTTGAATATCGTTATTCCAAAATCCTATCTGCCTTCCTCAATCTGAACAACATCACCTCCTTGAGATACTACAAATGGAACAACTACCCTTCCTATGGGTTTAATCTCATGGGCGGAGTGACCTACGCCTTCTAACCTAACCCTACTAATTACGAATGTACGAATTACGAATTACGACGCTTAGGTAGAGCCTTTGTGCCTTTGTGTCTTAGTGCCCTCGTGCCTTTGTGTCTTAGTGCCTTCGTGCCTTAGTGCCTTAGTGCCTTAGTGTCCTTGTGTTCTATGTGCCCTTGCGCCTATGTGCCCTTCTAAAATTCATCCTATGTGTCTATGTGCCTATGTGGTAGTTTTGTCCTTCCAAAATCCTTTCTATTGTGTTCTATTGTGCCTATTGTGGTAACATAAAATCCTCACAAGCTTTCACAGCATTCTCAAACCTCTCTTCCCCCCTACCCGAAATCACCCTAAAGTTCACCCCCCTTTCTTCCAATTCCTTCCGATACAAATCCATGAAATGCTCCCGCATCTCAGGATGCTCCCTTTGCGGGTCGGCTTCCCACGGCAAATCCACATCACACAACAAATACAAATCATACCGAATCTCCCCCATGCGCTTCAAAACCCACGAACTACACTTCCCATATTTATGCTCCGACCATATCTTTATCACCGTCAACTCCGTATCACAAAACACAAACCCCGTCGCCCGCCTTTCAAAATAACGTTCCGAAACCAACTGCTGATGCGCTATATAATTCAAATCCTTATACCCATACGCCCGCCGCATATTCGCAATATACCCTCGTGCATACTCCGGCACAAAGCGTGTCTCAAAATACCCCGCCAAATACTCCGCCAAGGCTGACTTCCCTGTCGATTCAGGTCCCGTAATCGCAACCCTTATCACCTTATTTCCTGTCGTTTCCATTCCTTTTTCCATGTAAAATAACCATAAACTGCCAACAATGTAAATATAAAATACAAAGGCGAAAACGCATACAAATGCTTACAAAAATAAATCGCCGTACAATTCAAATCAATCACCACCCACATCAACCAATGCTCAATAATCTTCCGCGCCATACAATACGTCGCTATAATTCCCCACACCGTCACCATCGAATCCCAATACGGAAACGCCGCATCCGTCCATCGTGCAAACACATAACCAACCACCCCCGACATCACAAAACCGCCCACCAACATCACCACCAACTCCCCCTTCCCAACACCGCGAATCCCCAACGCATTCTTCCTTTCCCCGCCAAAAACCCAAAAATACCAACCATACAACGTCATCACCAAATAAAAAACCTGCAACACCACATCCGCATACAACTTCGCCACAAAAAACACATACAACGACAACACCACATTCACCAAACCCAACAACCAACACCAAACGTTCTGCCTTGCCGTCAAAAAAACACCTGCCACGCCCAACAGCGCCGCAACAATCTCTATATAATTTTCAACTATCCACTTCATATTCGACCGCAAAGTTACTAAATTTCTTCACATACCATCACTGCCAAATTAAAACTCTGAACTCTCAACTCCGAACTACAAACTATGAACTATGAACTACTGCACAACAACTTTCCCCACCCAACTTCCCGCCAAGGTTTTCACCGCAACGAAATACATCCCTTTTGGCAAATCTCCCACATAGATGCTGTTTTGCGAAGCATCTGCAAACTCAGCTTCTTTATATTTCCTGCCTAACATATCTATGATGGTATAGGACTTTAAGGCGGTGCCTTCAATGGTTATTATGTCATGGGTTGGGTTGGGAAAGATTTTAATGTCATCTTTCAATTTGTTTTCATTTATATCTGTATTAAATCCAAAACATTGTTGAAAAGAATTATTATAATAACAAATCATATCATTATTTTTACAACAAACCAGTTGATTGTCAGTTCCATTTGTTGGTATTTTTGGTATTGGACATAATAAACCCATATTATTTCCAATACCTTCAATCCATTGGGCATAGGATAATAATATAGGATATCCTCCATTAGTCCATGCGGAAAAATTTATTCTTTTCCTAAAGGTTCCGTCATTAATTAAAACGGAATCTATGCTAGACACTTTTAATGAATCAAACACACCAAAACCATAATATCCCGAAAAAGCCGAATAAGTATAATTTATTGTATCGCCTACTCCAAGAGAAAAATCATAAATTAAATATTCATGTAATGAGTCTTTTGGAATATAGTAAATTTGTTTGTCCTTTTCTCTGAAACCTCCATTATAACTTATAGTTTGATTATTACTAAAGACAGTATCAATAAGGCTATAGAATAACTGATGATATGTTTTTGTATTAATAATAGTGTCCTTATTTGATAATATGTTTCTATAAGAAAAAGAGGTTAATCCACCATATATAGGTGCATGATGAAATTCACTCCACACTGCATTAGAATCTGGAAAAGGATGATAGATTTGTGCATTTACTTGTCCCTGTACCAAATAAACCACAATTACAATGAATATTTTTTTCATAACAATGGATTTAAAATAAAGAGTAAAAGTACAGAATATTTTTGAATTGAAGGATAAATATTTTATTTTATTTGCAAAATCGTTGTGCAGCACAATGCCAAGACATAATTTCACAAGGAAATCATTTGCACAAAAACGCTATACTTTCACCAAATTAATAATTCCGCCTTTCAAGGCGGTGCTTGATGAAAACAACAGATATAAGGGCTTTAGCCCTGCATTAAAATCATCCATTTCAGGGCTAAAGCCCATCGCTGCTGTCTTTGTGAGGCTCCGCCTTGAAAGGCGGAGTTATTGTATTGAAAATTTCTAACTAATTATATATATGCGTTTTACATATCTGACATTTGACAGATAGGGCAACCGACACTCGGTTGCCTATGTTGACATTTGGCAGATATGCCAACCGACATTCGGTTGCCTATGTTGTCATTTGGCAGATAGGGCACCCGACTATCGGTTGCCTAGGTTGTCATTTGGCAGATATGCCAACCGACATTCGGTTGCCTATGTTGTCATTTGGCAGATATAGTAACCGACACTCTGTTGCCTATGTTGACATTTGGCAGATATGCCAACCGACACTTGGTTGCCTATCCTCTCAAATGAGAGATACCATCCTGCAATGTGTTTTGCCTATATGCCAAAGTTGGCAATACCACCTCGCACACTGCTTTGCCTATATGCCAAAGTTGGCAATGCCACCTCACACACTGCTTTGCCTATATGCCAAAGTTGGCTAAAAAAACACAACATTAAATCTATAGAATTATTTTCGTAGCTATGTATTATAAAACTAACACATTGACATTGTTTATAAAATTAATCATGAGTTTTCATTTATGAGCGGGCATTTCTTAGTGTTTCTTAGTGCTCTTTGTGTCTAAGTGTTTTCTCTTGGAGCTTGGAATTTGGAGCTTTAAGTACTTTAGGCACTTTAAGTCTTCAAACACTTTAGGCACTTTAAGTACTCCAAGTACTT
>CAIWVT010000324.1 GCA_903916135.1 uncultured bacterium | reverse complement strand
TCATAATGATAGCTTATTTAATGAATAAAGGAATAGCCATTATATCATTTTGTTTTGAATTTTTTTTATGGTTATTTTAAGCAATTCTTTTAATTCAAACTAAAAACTTGCGGCAATTGATATTGTGCTCAGCTATTGCAAAATGGTCAGCTCCGTGGTAGAAAAATGTTAAATTGTTAAAAATACCTAATGGCACGAACTAGGTGTTGTTCGTCTTTAGTCCAGTTTGTTTGATTACCTGTGAGAAATTGGAAGAACATCACTTCGTAATTACTAAACTCAGACGATGACAAATAAAGGTCTTTAATAATAGCTTTTGTTGCGGCATTGCCATCGGTGTCTAGGGCATTGTTTACTTCATATAATGCACCCCATAGTTTATATAATTGATGTATGGCTGGTAAATACCAATCAGAATAAACACCAGTGCCATAATTAGCATTTGTGTAAGCATCACACAAACCTGCAGCATATGTGCTTCCTGTCCCTGCCTGCGATACGATTGCAGTAGTATTAGTCTGTCCATTCCAATCACTTAAAGCACCGGGTGTAGGTACTGAAGTTGTGTAATAGGCGGCTTTAGTCCATGCTATAGTAGTGTTAAGGTCAATCATGCTGCAAATAAGGCCATGGGACCCTGTTTTGTCAACATAAAACACTACTCCACCACCAAATAGTTCGCCTATATAATGCGCTGTTCCTCCTCCATTGGCAGGTAATTTAACAAACCCTCCATTGGTAAGAAATATTGTGTCGTTGCGTATGCTCAATGTTTGGAGTTCATTTGTAGAGCTACTATCAGTTGCTTTAATAACATTTGATGCACTAATTGTTATGCCTGCACCGGCTGTTAAGACAGACTGCTTGTTATTTAGAAGTCCTTTTAAATAAGAGCTATCTGCAATAATTTTTGTTTTTATATTTAGAATTTCTTTTTTATCGTAGTAATAACCAAGAAAAACAAAGCCGCCCCTGTCGAGATAGAGCGTATCGTTGCTTAATTTGAGTATCTGCAACTCGTTTGTTGCATTGGTATCAAGGTCATTTACAGCTGTTAACGATTTTTTTGCTATAAGCGCATAAGGTACACTCAGAAATTTCTGAATAGCTCCCACTATAAGATAATTGCTTCCATCTTTAACCTCAACTTGTATCCAGTAATCGCCTCCAGAAAAATCCAGATTTTTAAAAGAACTTGCTGAGCCCCCAACTTTTGTACCGTTCCCAATTGTTAAAGTAAACACACCATAGTCATCGGTTTGGGCAGTTTGTGTTTCAATCCATGTTGGAGCTGCCGAAACTCCGGGTTGTAATGTAAACCTAACATTAATTGTTTCGTTCATCCTTACATTGCCTGTGGCATCGCGGGCCACAGCCTGATAATTAAAACCTTCGGGCACTTGTGCAAGCATTTGAAGATATCCAAATAAAATTAAGAGAATTAAGAAAAACAATTTGTTCATCATAATGATAGCTTATTTAATGAATAAAGGAATAGCCATTATATCATTTTGTTTTGAAAAAATATTTATGGTTATTTTTAGCAATTCTTTTAATATAAACAAAAGTTTGTTTTGGAATTGTAATTATTACCTGAGCCTCATGCCACAGATTAATCTAAAAGTCAAATAGTCAATCAATCCTTTACACAACGGACAGAAAACCCATCTGTCTTGTAGCTGTAATTCGCTAACAAATCGGTCTTATCGTAGCCCGTTTGTCGGTACCAGGCACTTATAGGAAGAGGGGCTCCAGTGGAAGACCACCAGTAACCGTTGTAGACAATATTGAAGAATATCCCAGTA
>CAIWVT010000323.1 GCA_903916135.1 uncultured bacterium | reverse complement strand
GACAATTTCTCCACCATTGTCGTTGCGGTGAAAGAAGGCAGAACGATATTCAGGAATCTTGAGAAAACCATCAAAACCAATCTGTCATCCAACGTGGCAGAACTCACCTGTGTGTTGTTTGGCTTTGTGGGTGTTTTCTTGGGCGTAGCTGCGCCCATCCTAGCAGTTCAAATCCTTTTAATTGATATAGTGGGCGAAATGGTACCCCTCATCATGCTCACTTACGACCCTCCTGAAAAAACCATAATGGAGCAAGCACCCCGAAATCCTAAAGACAAAATCCTGACAAAAGGAATCATGCTAGGTATTGCTTTTTCGGGCATCGTCATAGGGCTGATTTCTTATGCTGCTTTTATGTTTTCATATTTTATCTTTCCCGATGAGGTGCATCATTATGAGAAAGCAATCACTATAACCTTTGTCTCTATAGTCTTTGGTCAATATGCCAACATTCTCTCACGACGCACCTTTGGCAATGCCTTAGGCAAATATCTCTATTCCAATCGCAACCTCTTATTTGCATTTGCATTCTCACTAAGCTGTATTATGGCTATCATTTATGTCCCTGTTTTCAATCTTTATTTTCATACGGCTCCCCTACATATAGTTGATTGGATATTGCCTTTAGCCACAGGTATGCTTTGCATTATACTATTTGAAATGCGGAAAAAGATTCTGAATGGCATCAACAATCGCAAACTGTCGCCAACTATAAAAAGTGCGCATGCATAAGATAAGGTATGGAACATAGTTCTTAGCGCTTGCTCTATACTATTTCATTAAACTATTGGATTTAGGTATTAATAATGTCAAATGTGTGAATCATGTAATTTATTTCCAAAGTTATATAACATCTAAATTCCAAAACCTGACTACTTTTGTGGTGTTATGAAAATTCATTCACGACATTAAATAAATAAGAAAATGAAAAAGATATTCTTGCTTTTAGTTCTGATTTTTGCACTCTTTATGAGCTGTAGCAAATTAGATATTACAAAAGGAACACCCAAATGTGTTGATACTAAAATTGAAGCTTTCAATAACGCTACTGTTTGCAGAGATGCCAAGGTGGACGAATACACATTCCAAGGAGGAACCGTGTATGTGTTCGACCAAGGAACATGTGGCGCAGATATGACTTCCGCAGTGATTGATTCCGATTGCAATGCATTGGGTAATTTAGGTGGATTTACAGGCAATATGACAATTAATGGAGAAAACTTTTCAAATGCCACGTATGTAAAAACGGTGTGGAACAAATAATCCTCATCAGCTTTGTGAGAAGCTTACGCCGTAATCACTCAACATGCTTCCGATAGTATAAATCATGGAAATCATCTACCACGAAATATCCAACACAAGCGATATACGCTATACGGAAGCACTTCAGATTTACCTTGATTCGTTTCCCGCGAATGAACGTCAGCCATTGGCTGTGATAAAACACAGAATTACAATAGGCTTTTCTAAATTGTATGTGGGCATTCACCGAAACGAAATTGTGTGTATTGCGTTGATGTATCATTTCAACAATTCCGATTTTGTGTTTTTAGATTATATGGCGGTGGTCGAAAAGTTCAGAAATCATCAGATTGGTGGTAGTTTCTTTTCGTTTCTGCTCGAAAAAGTTGTTGTTGTTCGGAAATTTCTGCTGATGGAAGTCGAAAATTATCACTATGGAACCAATACCGAGCAGCGCAAGAAGCGAATTAATTTTTATATCCGCAACGGAGCCTATTTGCTGAAAGACACTTTATATTTATTACCATCTTTAGATCATACAAACCCTACCGAAATGTCGCTCATGATAGCGCCTAAATATCTGACAAACACATTGACAAAACCCGATATCGAAACTATTTTCCGACTGTTATATTTCGAACTCTATGAAAAGGAAGAAAGCAATGCCTTGTTGCAATCTATGATTAAAAAGATCCCCGCAACAGTCTATTTAGTTAACGAAATAATTGAATGATGACACCATCAACCAAAACAATCAAACCAAGCCCATTCAATGTAGGCAAGTGGCTTCCAAAGGATCAAACGAAAGTTGACCAATGGATGGACAAACTCATTGATGAGGTTGACACGTCTGATAAGGCATTGCTCCCCGTTGTGGAAGAATTCAAAAACCTTATTGAGCAGGATGCAGAAATCTTTATGCAATTCCATCTGATGTTTGAGCAGGTGCCCCACACGCCGCCCTACAACAAAAACCCTGTAGGTAAATCGCAAGTGAGGAGCTATCATCACATGCTGCAGCTTATCAATAAAATAATAACGAAATCCATAGAGTTCAATACTTCTTATTTTGTTGGGTTGCCAATAAGTGTTATTTTTGGTTGGCCCATGGGAACGCCTGCGGGTTCGGCTGCGTTTTTGAATCACAAAGTGAATGCACAGTTGAAAAAAATATTGAACGAATGGGCTATTTACCTTCGTTCTGCCGATTCGCGCTATGTGTTAAACTCCCATGCACACACGGGTTGGTTTGGCAAAGATGCTCAAGAGGAAATGCCACATTTCGATGAAGAATATCAATGCAATCCCAAAGAACCGTATCATGGATTCAAGTCGTGGGACGACTTTTTTACGAGAGAATTCAGAGAAGGCGTTCGACCCGTTGCCTATCCCAACGATGATGCCACGATTACCAATGCGTGCGAATCATCGCCCTATCGAATAGCAAAAAACGTAAAACTTCGCGAACGTTTTTGGATTAAGGCGCAGCCCTATTCGCTTTCGCACATGTTAGCGGGCGACGCCTTGACGAAACATTTTGTAGGCGGAACCATTTATCAGGCTTTCCTGAGTGCGTTGAGTTATCATCGTTGGCACAGCCCTGTGAGCGGCAAGATTGTGAAAGCGTATGTGGTGGATGGCAGCTATTTTGCGGAAACATTAGCGGAGGGCTTTGATCCGACCGGAGAAAATGAATCGCAAGGTTTTATCACCGAATTTGCCACACGTGCTTTGATCTTTATTGAAGCAGACAACCACGATATAGGGTTGATGTGTGTGATGCCTGTGGGCATGACCGAAATTTCATCCTGCGAAATAACTGTTTACGAAGGACAGCATGTAAAGAAAGGTGATCAATTAGGGATGTTTCATTTTGGTGGCTCAACTCATTGTTTAATCTTTGGTCCTCACGTTAAACTTGATTTTGATTTGCACGGTCAAAAGGCAGGTCTTAATTCGAAAAACATTCTATTGAACGAACGTATAGCTACTGTTTCAAAATAGTAATACTCCCTCTTGTTAGTAAACATATCTATAATAGCTGAAGCCTGAAGTGTGAATCATGTAACTTTTATCCCAAATTATGTAATACGTAGGCGGGCGATACTCTGTACTTTTGTCCATTATTAAAAAGTATTATTTATTCATATTAAAATTAAAA
The DNA here is from genome assembly GCA_903916135.1 of uncultured bacterium. GTDB lineage: Bacteria > Bacteroidota > Bacteroidia > Bacteroidales > CAIWKO01 > CAIWKO01. The sequence continues at coordinate 1,279 of CAIWVT010000323.1, read as the reverse complement.
TTTATGGGACGTTTTCTATTAATCATTGGCTTAATCCTTGTTGTTTTATGGCTGCTTGGATTTTTTGCATTTCATTTAACCACTCCGGTTATTCATGCACTTATCATCATTGGCATTATTCTTATCATCATTGATTTACTCAACAGTCGAAGAAATTGGTGGTGATTTCTCTACCGCAACTTACGCTTCGAATTCAATGTGTGAATGCTGTAAGTATTACCCAAAATTATGTAACACTTGGTGGAAGCCAAGAGTGTAATTTTGCATCTTAAAATTATTAAAAACTTAAAAATTAAAAAAATGAACACTCAAGAAGTAAAAGGAAATTGGAATGAGCAAAAAGGCAGGCTCAAAAAAGCATATGCCGTATTAACTGACAATGATTTGATGTTTGAAGAAGGAAAAAGAGATGAGATGATTGGAAAACTTCAAATTAAACTTGGAAAAACAAAAGAAGAGATACACAAGATAATTTCGTCTATTTAATCTCAATAGGATCAAATTCTCCGCCGCTTGCGGCGGAGAAGCTGATTCTAAAAAAAACAATTAGTAAAAACCAAACAATTAAAACTACACAAAATGAAAAACAAAAATACTTTCAGACTACTTTTTATAGTTGCAATAACGATAATGTTGACACTACCAAGCTGCCAAAAATATGCTGATGGACCTTTCCTAAGTTTAGTTTCACGCACAGAACGTGTTTCCAACACTTGGAAAGTGGACAATTATAAAGTGAATGGCGTAGATTACACATCGCTTGTATCAGATTATAACGAAACCTATACCAAAGAGGGTGATTATTCTTATAATATGGGAATTGCTTCCGGCACTGGAACATGGACATTTCAGAATAACGATGAAGAAATAAATCTTGTAGGAATCACCAATCAAAATTCTCATACATTATTCATCTTAAAACTCGAAGAAAAATCATTTTGGTTTTATTATATGGATGGCACTGACAAAAAGGAATTTCACATGAATCAAAAATAAGTTTTCATATAGTGTTAGATTACAGGAATTGAATCTATCAAATTGAAGGTTGTAATAAATTAAAATACTTAAAAGATAAAGAAAAAATACTATTTGTCTGAGTTAGTAATGATGTAAAAAATATCGAAGCAAGTAGCCTGCCAATAAAGTTTTTATTATCTCGTATGTCCTTTAATCTAAAAATCGTCTTTAAATCATTGGCAAATTACTTCGACCTGATTCCTTTTAGTGCTACCTAAAAATTAAACAATTAAAGCCTTGATTCTTTCAAGGCTTTTTTTAT
>CAIWVT010000322.1 GCA_903916135.1 uncultured bacterium | reverse complement strand
ACAAAATCACCGTGCGTTTCTTATGCTGATTTTGTTGATTCATGACATCGAGCGCAATGCTTAGGGAATTCAAATCGGAACTATAACTGTCGTTGATGATAGAACAATTGTTGATTCCTGCTTTCAGTTCCAAACGCATCGCCACGGTGGTCAGGTTTGCCATTCTTTCGGCAATAAGGGTGTTGTCGTAGCCCAAATGCAGCATCAGTGCCCAACAATGAATTGCATTTTCGATGGAAGCATTATCAACAAAAGGAATAGTAATTGCAAGGTCGTTGGCGTTGAAGTTGGCTGATATTTTGGTTTTGTTATTTTCTTTGTTCACGGAAGTTATCATCAAATCGGCTTTCCGTTTGAAACTCCATGAAAAGAAGTTATGCTTTTTGAGAATCTCTGATTGAATGATTCTGTCTTGAATCTCGAACACATCGGAACAATAAATCAGCGTTTCAACTTTGGTGAAAAGATTTAATTTCTCGCCTGTCTTTTGTTTGCTGTTGATGAAATTCTTTTCGTGAGCCGTTCCAATGTTGGTGAAAATACCTATCGTGGGTTGAATGATGGGTTGTAGCATCTTCATTTCTTCCGGCTCGGATATGCCCGCTTCGAAAATCGCTAATTCATTATCGGCTTGCATCTGCCATACCGACAGCGGCACCCCAATTTGCGAATTATAACTCTTAGGACTGCGCACAATGTTTTTATCGGGAGAAAGTAGTTGATAAATCCACTCTTTCACTATCGTTTTTCCATTGCTTCCCGTGATGCCTATCACAGGAATGGAGAATTGTTTGCGATGATGCGCTGCAAGCTGTTGCAATGCTAATAGGGTGTTCTTAACTTCTACGAAATTCGCATGGGTAAAGACATCCACATCTTCGGGCAAGGTGGAAACGATAAAGTTGCGAATGCCTTTCGCGTAAAGTTCATGAATATATTTGTGCCCGTCGTTTCGTGGGGTGACTAAGGCAAAAAAAACAGAAGATTCGGTGGCGATAATCTTTCGACTATCCGTCAGCAGATGTTTTATGATGTCATTATTTCCGGAGACAGAAGTATGTGTGCCCTTTAAAATAACTGCTATATCGGAAATGGTGTATTGAGGTGTCATCAAAGCAATTTAAGTTCGGTGGTTGGATTAGGAGTCTTCGTCGGATGTTTTATAGGTGCCGACTTTTAGGGGATGCGCATTCAACACGTCGAACTGATGACGATTATGATGTATGTCGCAGGCTAAATAGATAGCGTTGCGGATAGATACGGGTGAAGCGATGTTTTTCCCTGCGATATCATAAGCGGTGCCGTGGGCAGGAGACGTTCTGATGATGGACAATCCTGCGGTGAAATTCACCCCTTCGTCGAAGGCTATCGTCTTGAAGGCAATCATACCTTGGTCGTGATACATGGCAAGGACGCCATCAAACTGACGATAATTCATCGTACCAAAAAAACCATCGGCAGGATAAGGACCGAAGCATAAAATATTTTCCTTCTGTGCTTTCTTGATGGCAGGGATGATGATGTCGTTTTCTTCGTTGCCAATCACGCCTTCGTCGCCCGAATGAGGATTCAAACCCAACAGCGCTATCTTAGGTTTGTTGATACCAAAATCGCGAATCAGCGAATTGTTCATCACCACCAATTTGCGAACTATCATATCAGTAGTCAATTTCTCGGCAACTTCTTTGATGGAGACATGCCCTGTGGCAAAGCCTATACGCAGGTTGCCTGCCACCATCATCATCAGATAATTGGTGCTTGCAAATTTCTCAGCCAAATATTCTGTGTGTCCGCGAAACGGGAAACGTGCTGATTGGATATTCTTTTTGTTGATGGGAGCCGTAACCAACACATCAATTTGTTTGTTTTTTAAATCATCAACAGCCATATTGAGCGCACTCAGGGAAAGTTGTCCTGCCATTTCGGTGGAGGTGCCGATGTCCACTTTCACTTCCTGTTCGGTACAGTTGATGATGTTCTGACGTTTAGCTACCGCAAATTCAGCTTTTCGAATTACATTAAAATTCAAATCCGTTATGTTTAGCATTTTGCGATGCAAGGACGCTAACTTCGATGAGCCATAGAGCAAGGGCGTGCATATCTCCAATATATGCGGTTCTACTAAAGTTTTCAGTATAACTTCATAGCTTATGCCATTGAAATCTCCATGCGTGATGCCTACTACAGGCTTATGATCTTTATCGGTTTCTTTGATGTTTGCCATATTATTTTTTCTGCAAATATACTTATAAAAATAGCAATACGACTATTTCTTTATGTGAAAATCTACTAATTATCTATAAATGAAAGAAAAAGAATGTGATATTTTTCTATGCTATTCAAAAAAGATAGCCTCGGGAAGGCTATTTATCATCTTATGTTGAACAGCATAATCAAACAAATAGCGTATCGCAGCTTTCCCTTTTTCGCCCAAGCTGCGCGTGTAATCGTTCACATATAAATCAATATGCTTTTGAATCACCTCGTCCTGTATCTCCACGGCATGTTCTTTCACAAAATCCATAGAGGACTGCGGATGCTGCATGGCATATTCCACGCTGCTTTTCATGATACGCGACAGTTTTTCTTTCAACGCCTGCGGCATATCTCTTTTGATGACGATGCCGCCCAAGGGAATGGGGAAGCCCGTTTGCTGCTCCCAATATTCGCCCAAATCGGCTATCTTCACCAATCCTTTTTCCTGATAGGTGAAACGGGTTTCGTGGATAATCACCCCCGCATCTATGGTATCTTTCAAAATCCGCTTTTCGATATGGCTGAAGCGAAACTCATGCAGGTCGGTGGCATCGGGATAGGCAAATTTGAGCAACAAAGCCGCTGTGGTATATTTTCCCGGGATGCCTATGGCAAGCTTGGCGATTTCGTCGTGCGGAAATTCTTTTTTGCCAATCAACACGGGACCACAGTTGGAGCCTAAGGCACTGCCCGCATCCAAAAGCTGATAGCGGTCGGCGATATGCAAAAAAGCATTGAAACTCACTTTGCACATATCGAAATCTTCCCGCATGGCGCGTTCGTTCAGTTGTTCGATGTCCTCAGCATCGCAAATAAAATCTATGCCTTCGGTATCTATTTTTTTGTTGATGAGCGCGTCGAAGATAAACGTATCGTTCGGACAAGGCGAAAAGCCCAATTTTATGATATATGACATGTTTGCTTGTTGAATTTTTGAAATTAATTGAACTTGGTACTAAAAATAAATCTTTAAAAAAATAGCGGCGAAAAAATCGCTCTATAAACTAAGAGGTCTAAACTCTCACGAGTTTAAACCTCATAAATCTATAAATTGATATTGTTTTTAAAAACAAATAAAACCGGATTTCGGAATCGCAGGTCTTATTTTTTGGTCGAGCCACATCCGCATCCGCAACCTGATTTCACGGGTTGTTCTGCTGGTTTGTCGGCTTGAGGTTTGGTGTCTTTTGTTGGTTCTGCCATGATTTTTTTTAGTTTAAATTAGTTCGTGCAAAATTACATTAATAAAACCATCTAACGAGTGTTTTTCTAAAATATTTTATTTCGGAGGCGTTCATTCACGCATTTATTTTCATCAAAAAAAATAAATATTGAGAAAATGGTTTGTTGTTTTAAATAATTGAATATCTTTGCAAAAAATTATTAACCAATAAAACAAAAAAATCATGGCGTATAAAATTACTGACGATTGCACAGCCTGTGGAACTTGCATCGACGAATGTCCTGTAGAAGCTATTGCCGAAGGCGATATTTATACTATTAACCCAGACGTATGTACCGATTGCGGTGCTTGTGCTGATGTGTGTCCGGTGGAAGCTATTCACCCTGAGTAATCAAAAAACAGTTTAATGAAAGACCCTTCCAATGTTATTGGGAGGGTTTTTTTTTGGGTTTAGCAGGAAAACCACTGAGGCACTAAGAGCACTAAGAAACACTAAGAAAAAAACAATAGAACAATCAAACAATAGAACAATAAAAAAGCCCACTCTCTCAAGCAGGCTTTTTCTTTTTCACTAAAAATATTCTCTTATAAAATCTCAAAATCATAAGCTCCCATTTCGGTTTCGTTTGGGTTATAAACGATGATGAATTTGTTGTTGAGCGAACCTAAGATGGAGGCTAAGTCGGTGGTGGTGCTTAGCGATGGAAAGACATGTGGAATGGTGGGTAGTTTGTGTTGTTTCATCTGGGCTAAATAAAAAATTAAATTAGTATTACCCATGTTGATAATTTTCACAAGGTCTTTTTCGCCAAAAGTATGTTTGCAAATAACTCTGTAGGATAAAGGTTTTATGTGACCGGTGAACATCACTTGATGGTGTTGGCGAATGTTTACCAAATCAAAAAAAGGAGGAATCAACTGTGGAGTAGCTTTATATTGATTGATGAACATTCCCAAGTTGCCATATTGCGCAATGCACATATTTATGCGAGATATTTCCAACTTTTGGCTTAAGGTTGATGTGTCTTTTTTGCTGCCTTTTTGGGTGGTGTTGGCTTCGTCCAATAACACAAGAAATGCATCCACATCTGCTTTGGTGCTTGCCAATGCTGCGTCGGTGCCTATAGCACCACTCAAAGTTTCCACTGCGTCAATGATGGATTGTTGGCTTCCTGTCTGAAAAGGACCCCGTCCGTCAGGCAACAAGGCTACATATCTTTCAGAACCTTTTTCATACTCATTTTGTATGGAAACATCCCATTTTCTGATTTTGTTTCCGCGAAGCAACACAAATAATTGCTCCAAAGTAAGCGATTTTCCTTCTTGGGCATGTTCTTGAATATCCCATGCTTTGAAGTCTGCCTTCAGGATTAAATGAATCGGATGATACGATTCATATAAAAGGTGAACAAAAGGGATGCTGCTGCCAGCCAACAATGCGCTGTCGTGAAAGGTTGACACTATCATTGATTTGGCAAAACTGCCTTCGGTGGCATGCTCAATCGGGTTTTGTATAAAAATCCAGTCTTCCATTGTCTTTGTTTTTTTTGGTTACTAATTTTATTGATTTTGACGCAGCAAAAGTAAACCTTTTTTTTGAAATAATAATCGTCGTTTGCAAAAAAAAGATAGTTTTTTTTCATTTTTTTATAAACACAGATAAAATTATAAGCAATATATTTTGTAAATCTCAACATATTAAAGCTTTGCATAGACATTTCACGTCATTTATTTTTTTTCTAAAAAATGAAAGAGGCTTACATATTCCATTTTGTTTAATACTTTGCTACGGAATGCTCCCAATGGAGTCATTTGGTGTAATCCGTAGGAAAGGAATGCTCTCAATGGAGTCATTTGGTGCAATCCGTAGGAAAGGAATGGTCCCAATGGAGTCATTTGGTGTATTCCGTAGCAAAGGAATGCTCCCAATGGAATCATTTGGTGCATTCCGTAGGAAAGAAATGCTCCCAATGGAGCCATTGGGTGTTATCTGTAGGAAAGGAATGCACATAATGAAAAAATAAGCTTGCCTAAAAAAAATAATGATTAGCGCTGAAATTATTTTTTTTTCTTTGCATTATAAAAAAATATTTCTTTGCATT
>CAIWVT010000321.1 GCA_903916135.1 uncultured bacterium | reverse complement strand
AAGCGTTACCTGATCGGTGAACCCTGCAACCTGGTGCACATCGAGACCATCGAAACCACCTGGGGCGAGGAGATCGACAAAGATAAAGGCCACAAGTTCGGGTTCCTGTGCAAACAGGGTTCTCCTATGGCCTTTTATGAAGGCTTACTGATAATGGATCCCAATCCGCCAGTAATTTAATTAAGAAGCGTTGTAGCTGTTTTCATAAGTAGGTTAGTTGAAAGCCTGTCGGAGCGATCTGGCAGGCTTTTTTGTGTGGTTTGATCAACGTATTGAAATTGTTGTAATTTTACGTCGTATAAAAAAACCGCATTCTGTTCAGTGTATCCAATCGTTATGCCTAATGCTGGAACGAAACAAACAACAATCAACTTATGAATATTGACGACATAAATAAAATAACTCAACAAGCGTCTGAATTAAAGAATAAAGCAAATAGTCAAGTTGACTTGTTTGAGTTATATGTTGATGCTCAAAAACTATATGACAAAGCATATGAAAACTGCATTACATCGACAGAAATAAGTCAAATACAAAAAGATTTCTTATCTGCAATCTATCGTTACGAAAGTTTAGATTGCCAATTTGCTTACGCGTTAAAGAAAAAAGAATTCACAAAATGTCAGGATATAAGCATTCAACAATTGTCAACAATTGACAATATTATTAACAATTACAACAAAGAAGACATTCAAGATGAAAAAATTATAAATTGGTATAAGTTTTTGGTTGACCACAGAATCACAGCTGAAACTCATAGATACTTTCCAATAGGAAAAAGTTATTTTGATAATGACGAATATAAAAAGGCCCTTTTCTATTTTAGACGCACTGAAGAAATATACAATACCCGAAAAAAAGAAGAATTACCTGAGGATTTTTTAACTAATCATTTCTTAAACTATTACATTTTAAAGTTTAATATTTCACAATGTCAAGTAGGCATTTTACAAACGGACATTGAAGAAAAGGAGTTTCTAGAACGACAAACTATAAAAGGATTATTGCAAAGCTGTGAGTATGCGAACGAGGTTATGAATATTTCTTCTGACAAAACATACAAGGAGGGATATGAAAAAACTAATCAATTAATTAAACACGTTCTTGAAAAATCATTAAACTCTTGGCAGACTTTATACGAATTCACACTTTCTGAACATTTGTTAAATTTAATGAATCAACTTGACTCTCAAAAGGTCAGTTTTATTAATACATACAAATTAGCACAGGAACCGAAAAAAATTGACTATTTGTTGTTTTACACACACGGATTTAATACACGTGGTGCGTGGAAAGACGATTTAACTGAGGTAATGTCGAGCAATCAAAGAAACACAAACATTCAGTTCGTCTTATTACCTTGGGATTATGGAACATTTAAGGTGAAATTTTTTATACAAAAATCTAGGAAAAAAGCTATTGAAAAATTTGTCAATCGCTACAATGAAATTTTAGATACTTATGGAAATTGCGAGCGCAAATGCTTAGTCGCTCATAGTTTCGGGACTTATATTACTGGAACAGCAATACAAGAAAATGAGAATTTTATTTGCGATAAGATTATTTTAGCAGGAAATATTTTAGATGTTAACTATGATTGGAATAAACTAAAAAAAGGAAATCAAATCGGCGACGTTTTGATTGAACAAAGCACAAATGACGGAGCCGTTTTAATTGCAAAAATATTAAGAAAAATATGCTTTCAAAAGTGGATTGGATATGCTGGAAGAAATGGCTTTAGTAAAGACTATAATTTCATTGCAGTTCTAAAATCTAAAAGCGGACATAGTGGAATGTTAAACAAAGAAAATATGACAAGCGAGTGGTTTCCATTTTTAACAAACTGACAAAAGCAGTAGGGCCTAACAGCAACTATTCAAAAGTCGGGGTTTCGTGTTCCAAAGACAGTTTTTAGGTTAATCAAACATTCGTTT
>CAIWVT010000320.1 GCA_903916135.1 uncultured bacterium | reverse complement strand
TTTTAGAAACAGTAAAATCATTATCTAATATTGAAATATCTTTTATTGAACCCGACTCAAACGGCATAACGCATTTTGAAGATTTTGAAAATAGTATTACATCTAATACATTTTTTGCTAGCATAATGTTTGCTAATAACGAACTAGGTACAATCAATGATATTGTAAAATTTTCAGAGATTTGCCAAAGAAGAGGTGTCTTATTTCATACAGATGCAACTCAAATTGTGGGAAAAATACCAATAGATGTTACTAAACTTAAAATTGATTTTTTAAGTTTTTCTGGTCATAAAATTTATGCTCCTAAAGGTGTAGGCGCATTATTTGTCAAGGATTTCTCAGCTTTGAGCCCAATAAATCTTGGGGGAGGGCATGAAAATGGTTTTAGACCAGGCACTTTAAATGTGTCAGGAATAGTCGGCATGGGGAAAGCATGTGATTTATGTAGTGAAAATCAAAAGGATGAGTATCATAGAATTAATCAATTAAGGGACTATTTTGAAAAAGAGTTGGTGAAATTAAATGATAAAATTATTATTAACGGTATTAATTCAATACGAGTTCCAAATATTTCAAATATTACGTTCCCTGTAAAAAGAGGATACAATATCATTAAATATTTTGATTTTATCGCTTGTTCATCAGGCTCGGCTTGTGATACTCCTGATAATACGCATAGTCATGTATTAAACAGAATTGGAAAATCAATGCATGAAGCAAAAAATACAATTAGATTTAGTTTAGGAAGATTTACCACAGAGAAGGAAATAAATCTAGCTTTAAACCATATAATGAATGTGATAAAAACAGAAAATCTACTAAACTAATTAATATTCATCATTTTCACCCTGCTCGGCTTAGGCTGCGCCTAAGTCGTTAATATTCTTATAGGTTCCACCTATTAACTCTTTATTTCCAGCATTCATGTCCAAGTCAAGCAGGCGCAATTTTTCATTTTTCATTTTTATTTTTTCATTCTAAATTCAAAAATCTCAAATCTCAAATCCAATTAATGTATCAAGCCGCATGTTGTTTCCTACGTCTTTTCAATTTCAGTTCAGCCAATTGACTTTTGATATATTCTTTCTCTTGTTCAAAAGTCATATCCATTATTTCTAAGCTTAACGTATCGCGTATCTCACGCATTTTTTTTACCAAATCCTGTTTATTGCTCGTCGTTTTCATAACTAAAAATTTCTTTTGGCGTTCGTATTTCTATCATTTGATAACCTTCTCTAAAATTTATCGAATTATAGCCTCTTATTCTTTCAAGGTTCACAATATGTTTAAAATTCCAGCTTGCCAAAACATCCGCTTTATTAATAGTAGCCAAAGCTATGTGTTGACAATCTGCTCTGCTTGTTTTTCCAACCACCTTTTCAAAAATATATTTTTCCGAGAGGTCTCTTGCTTCATCCGTCAATTCAATTCTTTCTATCAACTCAGTTGGCAATGATTCAAAAAAATCTTGAACTGAATCGGGTGCTCTATATAACTCTAATTCTAAAATCTCTGAAACAATAATATGAATACGTTTTTCAAATATTCTCTCGAAAAATGGCTTAGTTTCTTTTTCAAACTCCTTATCGAAGTAGCCCCCATAAACAGACGTATCAATATAAATGCATTTCAACATATTAAAAGCTATAAGAATCTAAACGTTACAAAGGTAAACAAACTTTTCTTTTTTCATTTTTATCTTTTCATTCTCATCCTGCCTATTCAACTTCTATCTCAAAATTAAAATTATTCGTCCTTCCCCGTTTAATATAAATGTGTGCCGTAACAACCACTTTTCCATTAAACACACCCGTCAGCACATCATCCCCTGCTACCATTTTTTCCAAAGTCAACAAACCTTCCCAATTCGAACTGTCTGTTTTCTTTCCTTTTGTCAAAGTAAAAACCACACCTTCCATTGCTTTGCCTGTACCTTTTTCCGTAACACAAATATTCACATAAGTATGATGAACATTTATCGCTGGAATATTGCAAGCAGCTATAATCCTATCCCAAAAAGGTTTATTAGTCTTTTTATAAGGCTTCATCAACATCTTCAACTGCTCAATCAACTTCCTCACAGGTTTAAAACTCTCCTCAAAAGCTTTTGTCAATGCAGGCGAAGCCTCATGTTTTGCATCGCTCGTGCCCTTCACCAAAGCAAACTTATCTATCTCATCCTGTAAATCTTCAAGTATCGCTTCAGTAATATCTGGTGCCAAATCATCCAAATTTTCTGCCATAACATCGTGTGCACTCTGCGCCAATGCTTGGCACGCAACATCTGCCAACACACTATAATCTGTTTCATTAACATGCAACTGATCGGCTATATCAATCTTACCCAAATCATTCAAAGCCACATTTGCCAAGCCAGATAAAGTAGAAGCTTTTTCACTCAAATCAATTTTTGCAAGCTTTTTTAAACTGCTATACCCACTATTATCTGGGTATGCCGCTGCCGCAGCAGCTATATTCAAATCAACCGCATGTATCACTTGACCACTTTTTGCGATTAATTTCACATTACCCGTCATGCATCCGCTATCCAAACCTAATTGAGTTTTCACAGCCAAATTACGAGTCATTTCTGATTGTTGTGGATTTTCCATAATTGTTTTTTTTGCAAAATTAAGAATTCGGCGTTGTATTTTATTCAATTATTTCAACATGCAGCGGAAGTTCACAGGAGGCAATACAGCCCTGGGAAAATCAATATCCAAGGATCTTCAGCATTGATTTGAAACTCTGCTCCTTTGACCAGAGTTTGGTGGTTAT
>CAIWVT010000319.1 GCA_903916135.1 uncultured bacterium | reverse complement strand
GATTTGTTTCTGTACTATTTAAAACAAGACCTTTTCCTCGCGTCCAATCCTCCGCAATTTTAAAAATGTCTCTTAATGTTTTATAATTTTGAATAAATCCAAATTTTCTAATTTTCGGTGAGAAATTGTTTAAATTAAAATAACTCAAGTTTCGCACTTAAAAATTGATAGTCAAGAATGTTAATAACTATCGTATAAATTCGTAATAAAAAGAGTGGTGTCACTTTTGTAAGTAGTTAAATTTAAGCTGCTTAAACCAAATAAAACACTACTCAAGATGACACCACCCATCAAAATTACAAAACATTTAGATGAACTCAGGACTTTTATAGAAAATGATGATAAAAAGACATTCCATTTGTACCAAATGTATTCATTTTTTAAGAGCAAACGTCTTGATAATCTTTTCATTGATTTAAAAGTAAAAGGGTTTGCATTTGCAACAATATTTTATCAGTTGATTGAAATGACCATTCTTAACTTCACCGTTCATCAATATACCGGCAGATCGAATGACTCGGATAGCGGGAAGAAGGATGTATATTATCGATTGAAAAATGATCCGGCCATCGATTGGAGAAAGATCATATACCTTTTTGTCAACCGTTTTCTGTATATCGTTCGTACTTGCCAAGAGGAACCTTGCGAGAAGCCTCGTTGCCTTATAGCCGATGATACCGTGCTGCCCAAACGGGGTAAGGCAATGGAGGGTATCGGGAAGGTTTTTGACCATAAGGATCATGGCTATAAGCTTGGATTTAAAGGATTATTTCTGTCGTTGTTTGATGGCAAAAGTTTCTTGCCGCTTGATTTTTCGTTGCACAGCGAAAGAGGAAGACGAGAAGAGTTTCCGTTTGGAATGAAGAAATCCGAGATAAAAAAGCAATATCGGAAAAAGAGATCGGAAGGTTTACCCGGAGCCCAGCGTAAAGAGGAATTAACCATTTCCAAGACCATCATCCTGATTGAACTGATCCAACGTGCCTGGCGTAAAGGTATCCGGGCAGAATACTTGCTGGTGGACAGTTGGTTTATCGATGAGGCGTTAATTCGTTTCATTTTGAAAAGCCGGATGTTCTTATTGGGTATGTGTAAAATGGATAAACGCCTGTATAAGTATAACGGCAAAGAATACAATGCCCGTCAATTGCTTGACCGTTTGAAACGAACCAAAGCCAAACGCTCCAGAAAACTCAATGCCCGGTTTTATGATGTGATCGTTGTGTACAAGGGTATCAAGGTAAAACTGTTTTTCTCCCGTTTCAATAATCAAAGCAATTGGAGTCTGCTGCTCACCGACAACTACAGTCTTACGTTCGATAAAGCAGTTGAGATTTATCAAATACGATGGAGTACTGAAGTGTTTTTCAAGGAGGCCAAGCAGTATCTTAACCTCGGTAAATGCCAGTCGGAGGATTTTGATGCCCAGATTGCCGATATTTCTATTGCAATGGCCGTTTATATCATGCTTACCTTGCGAAAACGGTTTCAATCTTACGAGGGTTTTGGAAAAATATTTATCGATGTTCAGCATGAAATCATAGAATTAACGCTGTGGGAACGTCTTTGGGGTATTTTCCTTGATCTGCAATTGAGTATTCTGAAAGTATGGAACATAGACATTGAAAAGGTTATCAGTGATGTTATTCTGGATGATTCCATGTTGCAGTTCTTATTACTAATTCTTGAAAAACAATCCGAGAACATAAAAACAAACAATATTACAAATGCAGCTTAAAACCCTTGTTAACTATAGCTTTTTTGAACTGCGAAACTTGAGTTACATTAATTCCTCGCAATATTGAAATGTATGTTGTCATTTTGGGGATTTGTTAAATACAATTACCGCCAACGCGTGGCCGGCAGCCACAT
>CAIWVT010000318.1 GCA_903916135.1 uncultured bacterium | reverse complement strand
TAACGAATTGATTGGTTCCATAAGCTGTATTGCCGCGAACATATAATACGTAGAAATGCTTTGATTGTCCGTCTTCCGGAACGGGGGAAGTGGTTGGATACCCTTTGATACGTCCATCAATAAAATTGAACCCGAACAAAGTCTCCTGCCCGTTCATGGTTGTGCTTACATATTTCGTAGCGGATGCAATCTGACCATCAATAGTCCGTTCTGTTCCCAGGTCGCCGTGTGATAGTGAGTTTGCATCGCCGCAACCGACAGAGAAGTAAGTGGTATCAATAAATTTTATAGGCACCGGTTGGGTAGGACCCGGTTCTGCTCCAAAAAACATAGCAATGGAATAAAGTTCTTTAATCGAAGGTAAACGCCAATCATGATAACCGCCCGTGCTGCAAGTTGCAGCGCTATCCACTGCCTCATAATAGGTCAATTTATCATAGAAATCAATGGCTCCGTCACCGTTTCTGTCCTCGGTTTGCTGCCACATCAACCCTGTTACATTGTCAGTTACTGTGCCATCGCCATTGTTAGTATAAGAACGTACATTTCCGGAATGATTTGAATTCTGTCCATAGAATGCCTGCCCTGAAGTGGGCATGCTTATGGCAACCGCTGTGTCGTAAGAAATTGTTTGACCTGTGCCGACAATTTTGTAGGTTTGAGAAAATGTAGCGAAAGGAATCATCGCCAAAATAATAATTGCTAAGATTGTTGTTACTGAATTTGTGTGTTTCATAATAATGATTTTTGTATTGTTAGTTTAATATAGTAATAGACAGATGATAGAATGTAATAGTATTAATCCTTTTCTCCGTGAGGCTTTCCCAACCTATCCAAGATTTCCATTATGATAGTGTTGAAGATTATTTTCTGCTCAGGCGTACAGAGTTTTTTCACTTTTTCAAAATGATTATACGTAAGCAACTCCATTTGCTTTTGGTTTTCGGCAATTTCGGCGGCTATCATAATTTTATTGTTTGCCGAATCGGATTTCAAGCCCTCGAAAAATATTGTTCTAAGTCTTTTTCCTTCTTCATCCAAAAGCATTGTTGAATCGTGGTGAGCTTCTTTCAGTTTGTTGAACTCCGTTTGTTGTTGTGTTGTAAATTTCAGTTTATCTATAATAAAATTCGCGGGATTACCTCTCTGCCTTTCATTGGCATGTCTTCCCAAAAACAAAAAAACAATGAGGGTTATATTTAGTCCTATCAATAAGAAGGAGAACCCTTTCCAATACTTAAATGATTTATTTTCCATGTGTTTAATAATTATAGTTTGTGGTTGAAACCATTTCATTCGCTAATGCTTCGATAGAAGCGGATTCGTTTTGATTATGAATTTTGGTTTGGTAAATAACCAAGGAAGAAACATTGAGAGCAATAGCTATTAAAATGGTAACAGCCCAACCAATATTGTACTTTGTAAATAGGTTTGAACCCGTTTCGCGTTGATGGATGCGGTTGGTGATTTTATGAAATAAAAATGGATTTGCTTCCACAGCTTCAATTCCCGAAGTGCTTTCTAAAATACTGTTTACCCAATCCTCTTTTTTCATAATACTAACTTAGACGATTTTTGATTTCAAATCCTACGCTCATCATACATTTTTCCTAAAAGTTTTTTCAAATTTATTTTGGCTCGTTGATTTAACGCTTCCACTGCCTTCTCCGAAAGTTTCATTATGTCTGCCGTTTCTTTCTGCGAAAACCCTTCGATTTTCAATAAAACAAAGGCTGTTTTTTGCGACTCAGGCAAATTGTTTATTGCCTGATATAATATCTGAGAACGTTCTTTATTTTCAAGCATAACACCCGGATGGTCGAAATGAGCAATGTCGTGCAATTGTTCTCCCGTTTCGTGATGAAAGAGTTGTGTGATAAATGCGAATCTTTTTCTGCGCTTCTTTGCCTTCAACAAATCGAAACTTTTGTTCACAGCAATTCTGTAAATCCATGTTGATAGTGCTGCATTGTTGTTGAACGCATCCAATGAACGATACACTTCCATAAAAACTTCCTGCGTAACATCTTCAGCGTCTTCACTATTTTGAACAATATTCAGACAAATATTATATGTCTTTTTTTGATGGATATTAAATAAATGCTGAAATGTATTTTCGTTTTTATATGCCAATAGGACTTAATTAAAATGTATATTCAACTAATATACACACAAGGTCTATTTTACCCTTAGTGATACCATAAATTGAATAAATAGCATAACGTACTTATTCTGTTTTTTGCTTTCCTGTGAATATATTTAAAAAAGCTACTGTAGTCCATTTTTAGTAATTGTCTTTTAGCTTTTCTAAGGAAAGATTCCAACCTTTATCACTTATAATGATTCAATCTTTCTCCTCAATTCAAACTTTAACTACTATGCCAAGCATTCCACAAACCCCTTACCAAAATAAAATCCCCACACAAAAAAAACACTCCTCCCATCCAAAAAAAACACTTACTATCATTTCGGTCGGATCGTTCATTACTTCGATTGGAACGTTCGTTACTTCGATCGGAACGTTCGTTATTTCTGTTGGAACGTTCGTTATTTCTGTTGGAACGTTCGTTATTTCGGTCGGAACGTTCGTTACTTCTGTCGGAACGTTCGTTCCGTCGGAAGGATGGTCTCGATTAACGTTTCATTAATTTGCAAGATGCATTATACCAATGCTTTGATAAAAACTAAGGGATGCTGTCTTAAACCCTTTAATCATAAGAAAAAGGAATAGTTTTTTAGGCAAGCACCACACCCCGTTCGGTGGCAGGCTCTGCCACCGTCGCCACTATCCTTTTGGCTACTGCCTGAATACCATCAAGTCGTAGAACGGCTCCAAGCCGTGCTACAAACAAAATCATAAAACTTCCCAAGAGTTCTTCAAATTCCTCAAAGAAAAATCAATCAAGAAAAAGGCTGTTGAATTGGTGCAAAGAAAAAAATCCTGTAATGAAATACAGATAAGAAAAAATAAATGATTACCTTTGACTTCAAATTCAAAACAGAGATGTTACGGAAAACAGGTAAAATGAAATTTTCAAAGGGTTTTCAATATGCAATCAGCATATTGTTGATAAGCGTTATATCGTTGGGATGCTATGCTGCCACTGGTGTAATCGGCTATAAAGTTGTTGCGCTGTTGCTCTTAGTGGCTGTATCATTTTTGGCTATGGTATTTGATATTATGCCGGTGCTGATTGCTGCCATTTTAAGTGCTTTTGGTTGGAACTTCTTTTTTATTCCGCCGACTTTTACTTTTCATATTGCCGACACTGAAGATGCTTTAATGTTTTTGATGTATTTTTTAATTGCATTGGTGAATATTGTTTTGACGTCAAAAATTCGCGAAGCAGAAAAAAAGGCACGAGACAAGGAAGAAAAAGAAAAGACGATACTGTTATATAACACCTTATTGAACTCGCTATCGCACGAACTACGTACTCCCATTTCAACCATAATTGGAGCCGTTGACACCCTCAAAGAAAATCGAGAGAAACTTTCACCCGCCAATCAAACAGAATTACTTTCCGAAATTGATATTGCCACCACACGTTTAAACCGTCAGGTAAATAACCTGCTAAACATGAGCCGACTCGAAACAGGCACCATAAAGCTGAATCTCGATTGGTGCGATTCAAATGAACTCATCTATTCTGTTCTTCAAAAGCTGCAAATTGAAAACAGCAAACATAAGCTAGCGTTTGAAGCTGAAGAAAACATACCTCTGATAAAATTAGATGCCGGATTGGTGGAGCAGATATTGCAAAACCTTATTCATAATGCACTGCAATATACCCCTGCTGATTCAACAATTACCCTTAGTGTTTCGGTTTCAGAAACCAATTTCATTCTAACGGTGGCAGATAATGGACAAGGCTTTCCTGAAAGTGAAATTCAAAATGTTTTTGCCAAATTTTATCGCTTGCCAAATTCAAAGACAGGTGGCACAGGGCTTGGTTTGTCAATTGCTAAAGGGTTTACGGAAGCCCATAGTGGTAAAATCGTTTTAGAAAACATTAAACCACATGGTGCTAAATTTACCATTACGCTTCCAGTCGAAATATCATATATCAATCATTTAAAAAATGAATAAAGCCGAAATTCTTATAATTGACGATGAACCACAAATTCGTAAATTGCTTGAAATTAATCTTGAGAGTAACGGATATAAAGTATGGCAAGCTGAAACCGGCAAAGACGGTGTGCTTATGGCTGCCAACCATCCACCGGAACTTATTTTGTTGGATATTGGCTTGCCCGACAGAAGTGGACATGAAGTGTTAAAAGATTTAAGAACGTGGTATAACAAGTCAATCATTATACTTTCAGTACAAAATAGTGAGGAGGACATCGTGAAGGCTTTGGACAATGGCGCAACGGATTACCTGACGAAGCCATTCAGAGTCAATGAGCTTTTGGCGCGTATGCGCTCGTGCATCCGAAGAAATAATACCGACGACACGAAAAGCATTTTTGTGAT
>CAIWVT010000317.1 GCA_903916135.1 uncultured bacterium | reverse complement strand
CTTTAAAATAGAGAAAACAAATAATTAATTATAAAAATTAAAACTATGAAAAAAATCTTTATCACATTTTTATTTAGTGTAGTAATATTAGGATGTGCATTTGCCCAAGCACCGAATATGTTTAAATACCAATCAGTAGTTAGAGATAATTCTGGGAATATTATAGCTTCGCAAATTGTAAAATTTCGAATAAGCTTATTAAAAGGAAGCCCAACTGGGTCGTCCTCATTTGTTGAACAGCATACTACTTCTACAAATCAATTTGGTATTGCAAATCTTGAAATTGGCAATGGAAGTAGTCAAATTGGTTCAATTGATACCATACAATGTGGAGATTCTGATTATTTTATTAAAATTGAATTAGACCCAACAGGGAGTAGCGGTTATACGTTAATGGGAACTACGCAACTATTAAGTGTACCTTATGCGATGTATGCAAACAATGCGGGTAATTTACCGAAGATTATTGCTGGTTCATCTGATGGTGGTCTTGCTCCTAATATCACATCTGGTTCAGGATTCTCAATAATACATCCAGCAACCGGTACTTATAATATTACGTTCAATACGCCTTTTACAATAATACCAACAATTGTGGCTCATGCTCAAGAAGGTGATTTGTCGAAGTCTCCAAGTCCTATAATTCAGAATATTACTGTAAATGGTATGACTATTGTTACTCAACCATACCTTGGAGGTTTACCAGTTGATACTATAACTTTTTCATTTTTAGCAATTGGGAATTAACAAAATTGCATAAAGGTATATCAACAGGTGATAGTGAATAGCGAAGAGTTAAAATGAAAATTTGAAATCAGTGCTTTGATAAAATGGACTATTATAGGGAGAAGTAATTTATATAATAACACATGTATATGAAATTTTAATATTTAACATGCCGCTCAGAGCTATATTAGATGATAAAGAAATTATATCTATTAATTTCACGAAAGAAGAATGGATATCTCTTAAAAATAAAATAAAGAAGGGCAGTTCTTCATTGATACTTCCATGTTGTAAACAAAAGGGATTTTTACGAACAAGTTCAAAAGGATTAAACCATTTTGTTCACTCAAAAAATGATTTGAATTGTGATTGGAAACCGGAAACACCGCAACATTTAAAATCCAAAGTTGAAATAATAAAAGCATGTAATAAGAATGGCTGGCAAGCAATTCCTGAATTCTCTCAAAATGATTGGAGAGCAGATGTGTTAGCAATTAAAAGTAATTCAAGAATTGCTTTTGAAGTACAATGGAGTAAACAAAAAGAAGAAGACACTAAATTTCGTCAAGAAAAATACAGAAGAGATAATGTAAGAGGTTGTTGGTTTTTTCGTACAATTCCAAAAGAGCTGAAATCATTTAATGAAAAGCCGTTAGCGAATAAAGACTTACCTCTATTTAAAATACATGAAGACGAAAATGAGGAAATAATTGTTATATTTGGCGATATTAAGAAAAGTCTTTATGAATTTGTTGATGATTTACTTAGTAAAAAAATAAAATTTTGCAAACAATATAGATTATTGCCTGAGCAAAATATTGAAATAACATTTTATGAAAAGACATGCTGGAAATGTGGAAAAGAGCAGCATTCATATATTATAAATAAAGAATTTAAGACTTGTTGTAAGAATGATTATAATTATTATCGCGAAAATGAAATCTATTATCATCCCAAAATAATAGAATTTATAGAAGAAATATTGCAATCAAATGAGGGGAAAGATATTAAGTTCGGAGGATGGTTTCAATGTTATTATTGTAATGCAGAATTTGGAGCCCATTATTTAATTGGTGAAAAAATGGACGCCAAATACCAAGACAACAATATTACCTTCAAAAAGAACATTGAAATTGGTGAAATTATTATTGATAATTCAAATCATTGGTGTTATTCTGAGAATAAGGACTTTTGTGAATGAAATTTGTCATTACCTTTCGGTTGCATCCTCTGCCTCCGTCCTCAATATCTTTATAGCCTTTTGCCTAATAACCCTTATCTACAAAAGCATTAAAAAAAACTTTATTACTTTAGTAACCAAACAATAACCTACGCTGCTGCTTAACTTTATTACTTTATGCGACAGCAATAAACTAATAAAGTAAAAGCTGCGGTGAGTAATTTCGGTTACTAAACTAATAAAGTTTGAAATTCTGATATTAGGTTTTAAAATAAAATTGTATCTTTGTAAAAAATAAATAACAATGGAGCAGATTCAATTATATACAAAACTAAATTATTTACCAACTGATTTAAAATCAGAAGTAAATGACTTTATTGATTTTCTTATAAGTAAAAGGAAAAAAGAGATAAAGAAAAAGACACCAAAATTTGGATGCGCCAAAGGACAGATTTATATATCTGCTGATTTTGATGAACCATTAGACGACTTTAAACAATATATGTAATGGACTTGTTGCTTGATACACATACATTGATATGGTTTCTGAATGGAGACGAAACCTTATCTGATAAGGCAAAATCTGCCATTGAAGACCCTGATAATTCAAAAATTGTTAGTATAGCATCCATTTGGGAGATTGCAATTAAAATAAGCCTTGGAAAATTCAAATTTCCAAAAGGATTTAAGCATTTCCTTGATATGGTCGAAGATAATGGTTTTGAGATATTGCCTATAACATTTGAACATGCTATTGAATTATCAACTTTAGAATTTCTACATAGAGATCCATTTGATAGACTTATGGTTTCTCAATGTATAGCTGATAAATTAATTATTGTTTCAAAAGACGATAATATAAAAAGGTATAAAATTAAGACGATTTGGTAAAAACAAACGTTGTTTGAGGTTTGCAACTACCGTTATCTACAAAAGCACAAATCAAAACTTTATTACTTTAGTAACAAAACAATAACCGACGCTGATGCTGAACTTTATTACTTTATGCGACAGCTATAAACTAATAAAGTAAAGGATGCGGTGAGTAATCCCTGTTACTAAACTAATAAAGTTTGAAACCGCTTGTCTGAAGTTTGCAAATCGCCTATAGTGAATGGCTCCGCCTTTCAAGGCAGAGTCAAACGATAAACGAAACCAACAAGGAACCTTAGTCCTAAAAAACAACACAGCCTATCAAGGCTAAAGCCATTTCCTGCATATCCCAACATAGCTCCGCCTTCCACGACACTTTGTGTGCGGGACAGGTGAAAGGCGGAGTTAATGCGGCTCCAAGTCGGACCACTACTTACCAATTAATCATCAGATG